>DATMTO010000272.1:0-1727 GCA_035564055.1 Rhodocyclaceae bacterium
GCAGCCCTGATCCTGACTCATGCTTCCGTCAGCTTCGACCCCCGCTACGCCACCAAACCCGGCGTGGATGCCGCCACCGTCATGGCTCGCCGCCGGCAAATGCCGGTTATTTATCTAGAAGAAGCCGAGACGCCCGAGCAATACTTCGCCGCCGATTGCGAACCGGATTACCGCATTTACTCGGAAGAGGGGGAATTACCGATCGACCTTCGCTCGACCGACGTGCATGTCGCCGGCGGTCATCTGGAGCTCTGTCTCAAGCGAACCGTGCAGGACATCCTCGCCTCATGGTCGCGTCATCCAGCGCCGCGTCTGCAGATGACCTTTCTGATGGACGCCATTTATTCCGACGGCTCCGCCTTGCGCAAAAGCGACCCCTACAACGAAATGGCACAGCGTTTTATGAGCGTCGTCGGCTACGGCCGCAGCGGCCCCACCAGCTGGGCCAAGCTGACGCTGCTTGAGACGTTGGGCATTATCGGCAACGACGAGCGCCGCTACGACTATCTTCAGCGCATCCTGCCCCCGTTGGAGTACGGGCTGCCGGCCGCCTATCGCGTCGAGTTGCAGCTCAACGATGCACCGCCCCGGATACTGCGCCGCGGCACGGCGGGCAGCAGCATGCTGCTGCGGTTCAGGTTCGTCGACTCTGCCGCCCAGCTAATGCCGGCCGATGCGGATGCCGCGCCTGGCGCCGCTGCGGACGGTCAGCTCGGATTCAGCCCCTTGTAGCCTGAACTCGCCGAGGGGGCCAACACCGGGCGGCAATGGGGCATTGGGGCATTGGCCGTTCCCAGCCAGTCGATGCGCCCATCGTCCCGGGCGATATAGCCACATCGAGGCTGGTGGCGACAAACGCGGCACAACGCAAGATTGATTAGGTTTTCTGTCGGGCAACGGCAGCTAGGTAGCGGCCGGCCATATCTTCCAGCATCAGCTGGGCGTTGAGGGGATGATTAACGGTTGCGCGGATCTTGCCGACGTCGGCATATCCACGTGCCAGCCGCGCCGGACTGGCCTGTGCGGCTAGCGTTTGCAGCGCCTCTCTGGCGCCGGCGTAATAGCGTGGCGTCTCGCCAAGTTGCACGCGTTGCAGGTCGTAGAGCCACTTTTGCAAGGCGTCGACCAGATGCTCGGTGCGCCAGGCGCCACTCTTGCCTGACAAGCCCTGCAACCACTTGGCCGCCAGCGTGACGACATCGGTTTTCGTGTCCGCAAAGGATTCCGCCGCTTGGGCATATTGCGCATCCAGCCCTTCTTCAGCCCAGTCGGCCGCAGCCAGCGGCGCGCCCCCCACCAGCGGCAGGAGTTTCTCAGGATTTTTGACGCCTTGGGTCTTAAGCCAGCTCACTGCGACCTCGGGTGCAGGCAAGCCGAACACGACCTTGCGGCAGCGGCTCAAGAGGGTCGGCAGGAGTCGTCGAAGATTTGAAGAAACCAATATGAAATATACATTTGGCGGCGGTTCTTCAAGCATTTTGAGAAGTGAATTCGCCGCCGCCAGATTCATCGCCTCGGCCGGGTGGATCAGCGCGATGCGCGCGCCACTACGGTGACTACCGACATTGACAAAGTCTTCCAGCGCTC
Source organism: Rhodocyclaceae bacterium (assembly GCA_035564055.1). Lineage (GTDB taxonomy): Bacteria > Pseudomonadota > Gammaproteobacteria > Burkholderiales > Rhodocyclaceae. Next base: position 1,588 of record DATMTO010000272.1, read on the forward strand.
GAACCTGATCGATCTTGATCTGGGTCGAAGGCTTTTTGGTCTTGCTGCTTCTGCTTTCGCTTTCCTCGTCGTCGTCCTCTTCGTCGAGCGTCAGCACGCGAATGTCGGGGTGATTACCGCTGGCGAGCAATTGGCACGAC
>DATMTO010000273.1:0-8201 GCA_035564055.1 Rhodocyclaceae bacterium
CACCGCCTCCAGCTCTGCCAGCGGTGTGCCGCAGCGCGCCGTGACTACCAGCTCGCTCGGTTCGTAATCAATGATGCCGCGATAGCCACGCGTATCGAAGAGCTCGCCCACGGAGGGTTCACCGTAGAAGGCCTTGCTGTCACCGCCGCACAAGCGCAAGGGCGACTGCGCCGCGACGATGGCGTCCTGCCATTGTCGAATAATGTCATCCATGCTCAGAACCTCGGCAGATCGGGATGCGGCAGCTGCCCGCCGTGCACATGCATGCGCCCGAATTCCGCGCAACGATGCAGCGTCGGCACGGCCTTGCCGGGATTGAGCAGACCGTCGGGATCGAAGGCTGCTTTGACACGATGGAACGCGGCCAGGCTGTCGGCGTCGAACTGGCTGCACATGGCGTCGATCTTCTCGACGCCGACACCGTGCTCGCCGGTGATCGAACCACCGAGCTTGACCGACAGCTCCAGGATTTCGGTGCCGAAGGCCTCGGTGCGCTCAAACTCGCCGGGAACGTTGGCATCGAACAAGATCAGCGGATGCAGGTTGCCATCGCCGGCATGGAAGACGTTGCAACAGCGCAGACCGTACTTGCGCTCCATCGCCGCGATGGCCTTGAGCATTTCGCCCAGGCGCTTGCGCGGAATGGTGCCGTCCATGCAGTAGTAGTCGGGCGAAATACGCCCCACGGCGGGAAACGCTGCCTTGCGCCCGGCCCAGAACTTGAGTCGCTCGGCCTCGTCCTGCGAAACGCGGATCTGCTTGGCGCCGGCCTGTTCCAGAACCGCGGTCATGGCGGCGATATCGGCCGCAACTTCCTCTTCGGTGCCGTCCGACTCGCACAGCAGGATGGCTTCCGCTTCCAGGTCGTAGCCGGCGTTGACGAAAGGTTCGACCGCGGCAGTGGTCGGCTTGTCCATCATTTCGAGACCGGCCGGCACGATACCGGCAGCGATGATGCTGGCCACGGCATTGCCGGCCTTCTCCACATCATCGAAGGAGGCCAGGATCACCTGCGCCTTCTGCGGTCGCGGCAGCAGGCGCACCGTCACTTCGGTGACGATGCCGAGCAGACCTTCGGACCCGATCATCAGCGCGAGCAGATCGTAGCCCGCCGCATCCAGCCCGCCCGAGCCGATCTCCATGATCTCGCCGTCGATATTGACGACGCGCAGGCGCAGCACATTGTTCACGGTCAGGCCGTACTTGAGGCAATGCACGCCGCCGGAATTCTCGGCGACGTTGCCGCCGATCGAGCAGGCGATCTGCGACGACGGATCGGGCGCGTAGTAGAGACCATACTCGGCAGCCGCCTCGGAAATGGCCAGATTGCGCACGCCCGGCTGCACCACCGCCATACGCGCGGCCGGATCGATGCTCAGAATACTTTTCATTTTTGCCAGCGACAGCACCACGCCATGCGGATGCGGCATGGCGCCGCCCGACAGCCCGGTACCAGCGCCGCGTGCGACGACGGGTACGCCCAACTGATGACAGGCGCGTACCACCGCCTGCACTTCGGCTTCGTTCGCCGGCAGCACAACCGCCAGCGGCAACTGGCGAAATGCCGCCAGTCCATCGCACTCGTAGGGACGCATTTCTTCCGTCGTATGCAACAGGGCATCGTCGGCCACACAGGGCCGCAACGCCGCCAGGACGGCCTCGCCATCCACCGCCGAAAAACGCGGATCGCGATAGTGTTGAATCATGAACTTGCTTTCACTTCAAAAAAAACAGACGCCGGGCGGGGGTTCCGGCGTCTGTGCACAGCAACAAGACTAGTGAACCACCAGCAGCGTGAACGGCCACACGTACGCCTGCAGCGTGACGAGGACACCGACCAGGGCGGCCAGTGCAAGGCTGTGGAAGAACACGTAACGCAGAATGGTACCTTCCTGATTGACCCAGCCGGTCGCGGTCGAGGCAACAACGATGGACTGCGCGTCGATCATCTTGCCCATCACACCGCCCGAGCTATTGGCCGCACCCATGAGGTTGGCGGACAGGTCCAACTGTTGCGCCGCCACCTTCTGCATACCGCCGAACAGGACGTTCGAAGCCGTATCCGAACCCGTCAAAGCCACACCCAGCCAGCCCATCAAGGTGCCGAAGAAGGGATAGAGCGCACCGGAGCGGGCGAAAGCCAGACCCAGCGTGGTATCGGTACCGGAGAAGCGCGTCACGGTGCCCAGTGCCAGCATCAGCACAATGGTCAGCAGCGAGTACTTCACGTGCCAGATGGTACCGAGGTAATGACGCACGATGGCCACCGGGGAGTACTTCATGACGAAGGCACTGACGATGGCGGAGGTCAGAATTGCCGAGCCCGTCGCCGACAGCAGGTTCAGCGTGTACACAGCGCCTTCCTTGGTCGGATTGGCAACCACAGGCGGCACCTTTTCGACCAGCTTGTCCAGGCCGGCGATCGGAAAAGCGGGCGCGAACAGGCTGTTGAGAAAGGCCTTGACCGACGGCAGTCCCCACAGAAACACGCACACCGTCAGGATCAACCACGGCGTCCAGGCGGCAATCAGCGCTTCCTTGCTGTGCTTCCTTACAGCCTGGGCCGGCTTGGCTTCGTGGGCGCTGGGATCATGACCGCGCAGCGAAGGCGAAGTCCAGATCTTCTTGGGCTGCCACACGCGCAGGAAGGCCACCAGACAGACGATGGAAACAACCGCGGCAATGATGTCCACCAGTTCCGGCCCGATGAAGTTGGACACCAGGAACTGCGGAATGGCAAAGCTGACGCCGGTGACGAGAATGGCCGGCCAGATTTCCATCATGCCCTTGCGCCCGGCAAACGCCCAGATCAGCCAGAACGGAACGAGCAGCGAGAAGAAAGGCAGCTGGCGGCCAATCATCGCCGTCACTTCCATCAGGTCGTAGCCGTGCACCTTGGCCAGCGTAATCACCGGCGTACCGAGCGCACCAAAAGCCACAGGCGCGGTATTGGCAATCAGCGACAGGCCCGATGCGGCCAGCGGCGAAAAGCCGAGGCCGATCAGGATGGCCGCAGTCACGGCCACCGGCGTACCGAAGCCGGCAGCACCTTCGAAGAAGGCACCGAAGCAGAAAGCAATCAGCAGCAGCTGAATGCGTCGATCCTCGGTGACGCCCGAAAGCGAATCCTTCAGCACTGCGAAGCTGCCATTCTTCTCCGTCAGCTTGTACAGAAAGATGATGTTGAGAACGATCCAGCCGATCGGCAGGAGACCCGTGAGACCGCCGAGCAAGGCCGAGCGGGCAGCCATGTCGGCCGGCATGCCGTAGGCGAAGACCGCCACCAGCAACGCGGCAGCCAGGCCGATGCCCGCCGCGATATGGGCCTTGATGTGGAAGAACGCCAGCGCAGCCAGCATGACGACGACTGGAATCGCCGCCAGCAGCGTGGACAATATCCAATTGCCCATTGGATCGTATATCTGTTGCCAAACCATGATTTCTTACCTCCTCCTGTTGATAAACGACGCCGCTAACTCCATTGCAACAGCCTTCGCCTAAAACTACGCGGGGTGACCCCGTCTCTTGATATTTCTATTTTTACTAACGCTTTTTTCTGCCTGCCGCCTTGCCCGGCACCTCGTTCAGGCGTGAACCCACGCCGTCAAGGTGAGCCCCCGCGTAACGCTGCGCCGCATCAACGTCGCGCGCCACGATGGCGGCAAATAATTTCTGATGTTCGTCCTGGGCGCGTTGCGGCAGGTCCGGATAGTCGGCCGGCTCCCAGGTCAGTCGCCGCACTTCGGAAAACTGCGCCGAGACAAAATTGACGACACGCTGCAAATAGGGGTTCTTGGCGGCAGCGGCAATCGCCTCATGGAAGGCGTCATCGGCGGCAGCACCGCTGTCGCCCGAGGCCAAGGCCTTGTCCATTGCAGTGAGGCTGGCGCGGATGGCCTTGAGATCCGACTCGCTTCTGCGCTCGGCGGCCAGTCCGGCGACGGCAACCTCAACGATGCGACGCAGCTCCAGTACCTGCTTCAGCTCCGGCGTCGCCTCGGCCTGCTCCCTGAAGCTCAATACGCGCGGCTGCTTCGCAACATAGGTACCGGAACCCTGCCGCGCCTCAACCATCCCTTCGGCCTTGAGCCGTGCCACGGCCTCGCGCACCACCGAGCGGCTGACGGCATAGCGCTCGGCCAGCGCATGCTCGGTAGGCAACTTCTCGCCACCGGGCAGACTGCCGTCAAGGATGCTGCGCTCCAGTTCGCGATGGATCGTTTCGCTGAGCCTGGGCGTATGGATGCTGCCTTTCATCAACGTCCCTTGTGTCGGTTGCACGGGTAAAAGTTGTCAGGTTGTCAGACAACTTAGAAATTATGATGAGCATCTAATCATGGCTTCCCACCGGGCGTCAAGGAAAATATAAGAAATATCGCACCACCTATTCGCCGAATCGATGCACGACCCCGGGAGATGCGATGGCCCGGTAAAAAGGACGAAAAAAAGCCGGGCTTGGCCCGGCTTGCGTCTGCACTCGGAACGGCTTCAGCGCAGTTCCAGCAGCTCCACTTCGAACACCAGGGTGGCGTTGGGCGGGATCACGCCGCCGGCACCGCGAGCGCCGTAGCCGAGCTCGGCGGGAATGGTCAGCTTGCGCGTACCGCCGATCTTCATGCCCTGCACGCCTTCGTCCCAACCGCGGATGACCCAGCCCTTGCCGAGCGGGAATTCGAACGGTTCATTGCGATCCTTGCTCGAATCGAACTTGGTACCGTCGGTCAGCCAGCCGGTGTAGTGGACGGAGACGGTCTGGCCGGCGGCGGCGGTGGCACCGTCGCCCTCGACGATTTCCTCGATGATCAGCCCGCTCGGGGTCGTGGTTGTACTCATGGCGCTGCTCCTTTAAAAAAACGCATTATGCCCTGAGACGCGACCCACGCCGCAGCCGCGGACTAGACGAGCAGATCCGCAAACAGGGCCGGCACCTGGTCCGCAGGCAGCGGCCGCGAGAACAGATAACCCTGAAAACGCATGCAGCGATGCCGTACCAGCAGCTCCAGCTGGGCCTCGGTTTCCACGCCCTCGGCCACGCTTTCGAGACCGAGATTGTGGGCCAGGCTGAGGATGGCAGCGACGATGGATTCGTCGCCCTTGCTGGAGCAGAGATCGCGCACGAAGCTCTGGTCGATCTTCAGCTTGTGTACCGGGAAGCGGCGCAGGTGCGAGAGGCTGGAATAACCGGTACCGAAGTCGTCGATGGCAATGCGGACGCCCATGCCTTCGAGCTCTTTGAGCTTCTCGGTGGCCTCCGCCACGTCGTGCATCAGGGCCGACTCGGTGATCTCAATTTCAAGCAAATGCGCCGGCTGGCCGCTGTCGCGCAGTGCAGCGCGTACGCTCTCGACCAGGCCGCGATGGCGGAACTGGCGCGGCGAGAGGTTCACCGCGATCGGCAGGAAGGGCATGCCCATCTGCTGCCACTCGCGGTTCTGGCGCATCGCCTCCATCAGCACCCACTCGCCAAGCGGAATGATCAGGCCGGCCTCCTCGGCCACCGGAATGAAGTCCGCCGGCGACATCATGCCGTGTTCGGGATCGTGCCAGCGCACCAGCGCCTCGAAGCCGCACACGGCGCGCGTGCGGTGGTCGATGACCGGCTGGTAGTGGAGGGAAAACTGCTTCTCGTCCAGCGCTACGCGCAGGCGTTGTTCGACGGTGAAGAAATGGGTGGCGCGCTCGTTCATGCGCGGCGCAAAGAACTGGTAATTGTTACGACCCTCGGCCTTGGCGTGATACATCGCCGTATCGGCATTCTTCATCAGCGTGTAGGCATCGGCGCCGTCGTCCGGAAACAGGCTGATGCCGATCGAAGGCGTGGCGCGCAGTTCGTGACCGTGGATGGATACGGCCGGCGCCAGCACGTCGACAATCTTTTCGGCGACGCGCTCCGCATCCTCGACGGCCAGCATGTCGGGCAGCACCACCACGAATTCGTCGCCGCCGAGGCGCGACACCGTATCGGCAGCACGTACCACCTGCTGCAGACGCGAGGCCACCGACTTGAGCAGTTCATCGCCGACATCGTGACCGAGCGTGTCGTTGATGCTCTTGAAGCGATCAAGATCGAGGAACATCACCGCCACCCGATGACCGCTGCGCTCGGCCTGGGCCAGCACCTGCGCAAGACGGTCATGCAGCAGCGCGCGATTGGGCAGTCCGGTCAGCGCATCATGGTGGGCGATGTGCCAGATGCGCTGCTCGGCGCGGATACGCTCGAACACTTCTTCCTGCAGCTGACTGTTGGCCTGCGCCAGCTCGGCCGTGCGTTCGACCACTCGATGTTCGAGCAGCTCATGCGCCTGCGCCAGCGCCTCCTGCGCCTGACGCCGCTCGGTGATGTCCTCGACGATCCAGACCATGTCCGAATCCTCGGCATCACTGCTGTCGGCGCGCCGCCCGGTGGTGCGTACCCACACCGGTCGTCCAGAGGCATGGCGTACACGCACCTCGCCGACATACACGCCCCCGGCCTCTATGGCGGCCGAAAACATGTGCATGTGGGCGAGGTATTCGTCCTCGTTGAAATAGAAGATGCGGGTGGACTGGCCGATCAGGTTGTCCATCGCATAGCCGGAGATTTCCGCCAGTTTGGTGTTGCAGCGTTGCAGCACGCGATTGCGCAGGAACATGATGCCGACCGCGGCATTCTCGAAAATCATGTTCTGCTCGTCGAGCGCCTGTTGCACCCGGACGGCGGCAATCTTCTGATCGGTGATGTCCTCGACCAGCCACACCGAGCCGGCCTCGACCTGCAGCGGATCGAAGGCGCGACCACTGATACGCGCCCAGAAAGCCTGGCCGTTCTGACGGCGCAACATCCGCTCATGGCGGCAGGTGCTGCCCGTGTGCAAGGCGGTGCGAAATATCTGGCGCGCCTCGGCGAATTCGTCCTGGCTCGGAAACAGCGTGCGCACCGACGTACCGACCACGGAACCGTCGGCGTGCCCGAGCATTTCCTCAAGCCGGCCGTTGCAACGAAACACGTGGCCGTAGCGCACGACGGCGATGCCGATCAGCGCGCTTTCGAAAATGCTGACCAGCTCGGCGGTCGACTGGCGCAAGGCATCCTGCACCATGCGTTCGTCGCTGACGTCTTCCATGATCCAGATGGTGCCCTCGTTGGGGCTGTGCGGATCGACCGCCTTGGCGGAGATCTTGCACCAGAACAAGGTGCCGTCCTTGCGGCGCATTTCGAGTTCGCCACGATAGGATTGACCGCGCGCCAGGGTCGGGCCGATTTTTTCGGCCAAGGCCTCGTAGACCTCCTCGGTCGGGTAAATGGCACGCCCCGGCAGGCCGATGAATTCGGCCAGCGGATAGCGAAACATCTCGGCACACAGTGCATTGCAGCGCACCAGGATACGGTTGCGCGTGAACAGGATGCCGACCGTCGCATTGTCGAGAATCGCCTGCAACTCAAGCAGGCTTTCCGACACGGCGCGACGACGCTCGACGCGCGGCGCGCCGAAGCCCGTCAGCATATCTGCGGGTGAATCAGACACTCAACACCCTCCCCCGGCGGCTTGGCCGCCTTTTCAGTGCTTGTAACGCTCCAGTACTCGCAGCAGGCTGGAGGTATCTTCCTTACCCCAGCCCAATGCCATCAAACCGTTCAGTTGCTGCCAGACCTGGGCCGAAATCGGCAGCGGCGCGCCAGCGCGCGCGGCCTCGTCCATGATCAGGGCATAATCCTTGTGATGCAGGCGCGCCTCGATGCCGGCTGCAAAGTCGCGGCGCGCCATCTTGTCGCCGAAGAAATCTAGCACACGCGAGCCGGCCGAACCGCTCTGCATCGCGCCCATGACCTTGGCGAAGTCCACATTGTTGGCTGCAGCCAAATTTGCCGCCTCGGCGACCGCCTGAATCGCCGCCACCATGACCATTTGATTACAAGCCTTGGTGATCTGGCCGGCGCCGGTCGGACCGACGTGCAGAATGGTCTTGCCCATCAGATCGAACAGCGGCTTGATGCGCTCGAACACCTCCGACTTGCCGCCAGCCATGATGGCCAGCGTGGCGTTCTGCGCGCCCATGCCGCCGCCGGAAACCGGCGCATCCAGAAACTCGACGCCACGGATGGCCAGCGTACCGGCAATCTTGCGCGCCATCGTCGGCGCAATGGTGCTCATGTCCACCAGCACGCTGCCGCGCGCAAAGCCGTGAATCAGGCCATGCTCCCCGAGCGCGACCTGCTCCAC
>DATMTO010000274.1:0-8799 GCA_035564055.1 Rhodocyclaceae bacterium
GGGCCGCACGTCCGGCACGGTGCCGCTGACCGCTACGCCCTCGCCTGCCAGCGCCAGCACCGCCGGCGTCGGACTACGGCCGACAATATGGAAACGCAGTGTCGGCCAGCGCTGCCGCAAGGCTGGCAGGATTTCGGCGACGAACCAGCACACCGCATCGACATTCGGCCAATAGTCCATGGCGCCGGTGAATACCAGCGGAAGTTCGTCGGCAGCGTACGGCGAAACACCGCCCTGCGCGGGAGAAAAGAAGTCGGCATCGACGCCGTTGCCTACGGCCTCGACCTGCGCTGTGCATTCAGGCGCAAGGCGCGTGAACAGATCGACCTCGGCCGGCGTGACGAAGAAGGAACGCCGTGCTTGCAGCGCGATACGGCGTTCGAAGTCCAGTAGCCGCCTACCCTCGCGACGATAGATCCAGGACATCGGCCAGCCGCAGGTATCGGCGTAGGCGGTCCACTTGGCGGAATCGGCATCGACGAAATCGACCAGGCTGGGCAGTCCGGCCGGAACGTACTGCGCCATCACCGAGGAAAACACCACAGCTGCGTCGAAGGCATGTCTGGCCGCAGTCGCCTCTACCCAGTCGTGCATGCCGCCTTGACGGTAATAGGGCAAGGACAGGGCTTCGCCGCTGATCAAACCGCTCAGGCTGCGCAGCTTGGCAAGGCGCGGCGAGAGTCGTTCCGTATGCAGCTCGGCGCAAAGCGCACGCACCGTATCGACGTGCTGCTCGTCGTCCGGATCGTCAACGAAGGTTCCAAGATGCACTTCGTGCTGACGCGCCAGATGCTTGAGCAGATGATAGGAGCGCACCTTGTCGCCCTTGTTAGGCGGGTACGGCAGGCGGTGCACGAGATAGAGCAGGCGCGCCATGTCAGCCGAGGTTACGCACGATGTGCGGACCCAGCCAGTTGGCGAGGCCGATAGGCATGCGCTGCCACGCCGCAATCATGAGCTTGTATTTGGGATTGTTCGGGTTGTTCTGCGGAATCGCACCGCGCTTGAACAGGCGGTATTCGTAGTACAGCGGCGCCGGCTCAAAGCCCCAGTTCTTCTTGAACGAATAGGAGCCGGTGCCCTGTTTGCTTCGACCGTAATCGAAAATCTTGAGGCCGCGCGCGCAGGCCAGACGCATCAGCTCCCAGTACTTGAAGTCGTTGGCGGCCAGATCGCGCGCATCGACATGGTCGCCGGCGTAATACGGCAGTACTTCATCGCGGAAATAGAAGCTCAGCACGCCCGAGAGTGGCTGGCCGGCTGGGCCGACCACGATCAGCACCTCGGCATCGGCACCGAACTCCTGGAGCAAGGCGGCGAAGTAGCGCTTGGGAAAAGCTGGCGTACCGTGACGATGCACATTGTCGGCATACAGATCGAAGAAACGATCAACGTTCGTATCGATCTCGCTCCGCAGCTCGTTCTTGATGCCCTTGCGGACCATGGCGCGCTGCTTGCGCGGGATGGCCTGCATATTCGCGTCCTCGTCGGCAAAAATCTCGCGCCGGAAGGTCACATACAGATCCTGGGTCGGCCAGTCGGCGTGATGCACCGAGGTATTGCGGAATTCAAGATGATCGACGTCGAGCGCCCTGGCGATCCGCTCGGCCTCATCTTCGAGCGCGGCCGCGGCTGAGGTGTCGTCGGCAAGAACACCTCCGTAGACGGCAAACGGCAATGAACTCAGCGAATTGCCGAAGAGCCTGCTCTTGACCTGGGCCAGCGGCAGCACGCCGACGACTTTCCCACCTCGCCTGGCGTAAAGGAAAAAAGTCGGATGCGCGAACACTGTCTCGATGACGCGCTGCCAGCCGGCGCGATGGAAAAACGTCGCCTGCGGATGGGCGAGCACATAGGTGTCCCAGGCGACGTAATCTTCCGGGGCAAGACGATGCAGGCTGAGATCGGACAGCGAAGACATGGACAGGACTTTCAGGCGGCGCACCGCACCCGGTTTCAGTTGGCGGTCGGAGCGTCCTTGAGAAAGACATTGTCCATGCGCCCCCAGCGGAAATCGCCGAGCAGACGGTCGAGACGACCTTCCATGCGATCCAGATTGAGGTAGTGGCGGAAGCGCGCCTTGGCGCTGGCGCCGGCAACGCGCGGCTGCTGCGGATCGACTTCCCAGGGATGGAAATAGAACACGGCGGCAGTCTTGTCTTCCTCGTTCACGCGGCGCAACAGGCGGCGCGACAGGGCGTAAGGCATCAGGCGGAAATAGCCGCCGCCGCTGGCCGGCCAGTTGCGCGAGAAGGCACGGATGGTGGTGGCGGGAATTTCGCTCAGGCTCGGGCGCACGTCGTGCATGAAGCGCGGCGCGTCGGGAATACCGTAGTGATCGTGCTTGATCGGATAGATGCTGGAGCTGTAGCGATAACCGGCCTCGACCAGGCAGTCGAAGGCCCACAGATTGCCGGTGCTGATGGAGAAGCTCGGCGCGCGATAGCCGCGCACACTCTGCCCCGACAGATCTTCGAGAATGGCCTTGGCGCGCGTGATGTCGTTGAGGAACTCGGCGCGACTTTGATCGCTGGCACGCTGATGGCCATAGCCGTGGCTGGCGACCTCATGACCGCGCCGCGCCATTTCGCGCACCAGCTCCGGGTAGCGTTCGGCGATCCAGCCGAGCGTGAAGAACGTAGCCTTGACGTCATGCCGATCAAGCATGTCGAGGATCAGTCCGACATTACGCTCGACGCGGCACTCGCGGGTCTCCCATTCGCTGCGGGCAATGCAGGGCGCGAAGGCGGATACCTGGAAATAGTCCTCGACGTCGATGGTCAGGGCGTTGGTGATCGCGCTCATTTGCGCTCCTCCGTTTTGTCGCGACTGCGGCGGCTGCGTTCGTCGCGTGCCGGCTTGGACGCAGCCGGCGGCCGCGACGCATTGACGAGCCGATGCAAAAGGTTGAGGGTCAGCGACTGTCCGCGTTCGATACGCAACAGGCTGCGCTCGATACGGAGCAACAGCTCTTCGTCGCGGCGCATGCGCGCATCGGTCAAGGTCTGGCGCAGCTCCTTGGCCGTCTGCTCGTCGATTTCGAGCGGTTTCAGATCGCCGAGATCGAAGTCCAGCGCCAGCGTGTCGAGGCTCTCGTCCATGGAGCCGTCGATGGCTGGCGGAGCCATCAGGCCGCTCTCGGCAAGACCGAACGGCTTGTCGTTGAGTTCGGCAGCGACCTGCTCCACCTCCTGCGGCGAGAACAGCGTGAGTTCGCCAAGGAAACCGAGCAGCAGCAGGCGATCACACAGGGCATTGATGCGGCGCGGAATGCCGCCGCTGGCGCGATGAATGGCGGGGAACGCGTCTTCCTGAAAGCGCGGCTTGTCGGTTGCGCCGGCGCACTTGAGGCGGTGCAGCACGTAGCCACGCGTTTCCTCGACATCGAGCGGACCGATGTGACAGGCGGCAATGACGCGCTGCTTGAGCTGCTGCATCTGCGGGCTGTTGAGAATGGCGCGAAATTCCGGCTGGCCGATGAGAAAGCTCTGCAGCAGCGCCTGCGTCTCGAACTGGAAGTTCGACAGCATGCGCAGCTCTTCGACCGCGCGCTGGGTCAGGTTCTGCGCCTCGTCGACAATGAGCAGGCAGCGCTTGCCTTGACGCGTGACATCGACGAGGAAGGCTTCCAGCGCGAGCAGCAATTCGGATTTGGAGGTGCCGGCCACGCGCACGCCGAAGGCGGCGGCGACCATGCGCAGAATGTCGTCCGCATCCAGCTGGGTACTGACCAGCTGCGCTGCGACCAGCTTGTCCTGGTCCAGCGACTCGAGCAGGCCGCGCACGATGGTGGTCTTGCCGGCACCGATCTCGCCGGTGATGACAATGAAGCCCTCGTTCTGGTGCACGCCGTATTCGAGATACGCCGAGGCACGTCGATGCTGCTTGCTGCCGTAATAGAACGTGGGATCCGGATTGAGCTGGAAAGGCTTGCTATGCAGTCCGTAATAGGCTTCGTACATGGACCACCTCAGAAAAGCAGCATCAGGGTGCCAAGTATCGCATTTTCATCATAGCTGACAAAACCGCTGACCTCGGTCCGGCGCACGCCAATGCTGCCGGTGGTATAGGCACCCAGCTTGTTGCTCAGGATGAGCGAATACAGCTTGCGATCGGTGTCCTGGGTGCTGGACTGACCGGTAGTCCGCGACTTGTTGCCCAGGAAGGACAGGGACGCAGTCGGGGTGACCTTGTAGGACCAGTTGAAATTCACGCCCCGCTGCCGGATCAGAGGGCCGTAAATGGAGAAGTCATCGGGCACGCCGATGCCGGTGCCGAAAGCGGTGCGTTCAAGACTCTGCGCCGACATCGTAATGACGTTGCGCGCGCCGGTCCAGACGACGGATGCTTCCTTATTCCGATCCAGCGTGGCACGCGGGGTCATGTAGCCGCCGAGCACGTTGGCGTTGGGCGATACGTTCATTGCCTGCAACAGCGAGTCGATATAGCGGGCACGCTCGGCATCGTCCGGAATCGCGGACTGGAATTGTGCATTCAGCAGTTCATAGTAGGTGCCGCGCGAATACAGCATCGACTGCGGCGCCTGGATCACGACATCGCGACTGTCGCTGATCCGCCATGCGGTCGAAGGCGTCCGGTGGGTGAAGGTGAGGCGATGTCCCTTGCCGAAGTAGCGATCTTCCTGGGTCCAGCTGAGCAGCGTCCGTTCGGTCGGCGCCCATTCGAAGCCGTAGCCGGTGATGCTGGTGGTCTGCTTGGTGAAGTTGACGTAGTCGTTGGTCTCCTGACCGCCGATCGCCTTGACCCGGAATTGCGGATCAAACTTGTAGGTGAGACTGCCGCGCAGCGCCTGGGTCTCGTTCTTCTGCGTGGAGCTCGAATACTCGACCTGCTGCGCGTTGGCATCGAGCCCCCAGTCAAGCCGGCTGAGCTGCGTGGCGCCGGACAGGCTGCCCTGCACCGCCTGCACGAAGGTGCTCTGCAAGGGTCCGTTCTTGGCGCTGTACCAGGAGTTGTCGAGACGCAGCAAATAATCGGTGTTGCCGAGCAGCTTCCCCTTGATGTAGGGCGAGAACTGATAGTTTGTCGCCTCGACCACATTGGCATTGATCGAATCCGAACCGCTCGCTGGCGCACCGAACGCGGAAATTGCCTGCCGGGTGATGACGCCGGTCAGATCAACGTACAGCCAGTCATCGACCAGCTCGACGGTAGCGGCGCTGTTCAGCGAACGCTGAACACGATCCTGCGCGTTCGAGTCGAGATAACTGATCCGTTGCAATTGGAAATTGACGTAGGCACTGGCGCGCGCGCTCTTGCCTTCGATCCGCACGCCGGGGCTGAAACGCGTGATGTAGTCGCTTTTGGGATTGACCGCCTGCAGATTCACGTTGTCCGTGTGCGTCAGTTCCAGCGACAGCGTCGGCTGGATTTTCCAGTTGCGCTCGATCGCGGTAGCGTCGCCGCCAGTGGTATCGCTGGCGCTCGCGCCGGCCTGCTGTGCGGCGACGTTGGAGCCCGCCAGCACCAGCAGGCAGGCTGCCGACAGCCTGGTCAGACCCGCGGACTGAAGTTTCACCGGGTCTCGCTCCTGTCGCTCCCGTCTTCGGCACCGTAGGCAGAATAGCCGTAACCGTAGCCGTAACCATAGCCCTTGGCACTCGGATCGGCCGCCTGGTTCAGCATCAGCATTTTGACCGGCGCCTGCTCGATGGTCGACAGTGCATGACGAACCTCGGCGTGCGTAGTGCGCTCGGCACGTACCACCAGCACAACCTGGCCCATGTGGGCGGCAAGCGCACGCGCTTCGGTGGTGACGAGCAGCGGCGGCGAATCGAAGATGATGATGCGATCGGAGTAGCGGCTCGCCAGCTCCTCCAGCATGCGCGCCATGGCTTCGCTGGCGAGCAATTCAGTGGCATGGGGATGCGGCAGTCCGCTCGGCAGAATCGACAGCTTCTCGACGTTCGTGCGCAGCATGACCTGACGCAGATCCAGCTCCGGCTCGATCAGGACATCGAGCAGGCCCTTGCCCTGCGGCAAGCCGAAGATCTCCGGCAGGCTCGGACGCGCCACGTCGGCGTCGACCAGCAACACGGTATGGTCCAGTTCGGTGGCGATGCTCATGGCCAGATTGGCCGCCGTGAAGCTCTTGCCCTCGCCCGGCACCGCGCTGGTGATCATGATCAGGTTGGCGTTCTTGACCGGCGTCGTACCCTTGCCGGCGACATTGCGCAGCAGGGGGCGTTTGATGACGCGCAGTTCGTCGGCGAGGTTGGAGCGGGCCACGCGCGGCGTAACGATGCCGCGTGCAGTGAGCCTGTCCATATCGAGCTCGATACGCCGCGAGGCAGGTGCAGGCGAGGCCTGTACCTCGGCGCTCGCCTGGGGCCGGGCCTCCACCTGCGCCGGCGGCTCCATCTGCGGAGTCACCACCGCAGCCTGTTTCGATTCAGCTACCGGCGACGACCCCTCGCCCTCAACCACGCCGGCTCGGCGCAGCTCGGCCAGGCGCTTGGCCGCCTGTTCGATGATGTCCATATTCTTGTTCATGCGGCCTTAGCTCCGATCAGCAGCAGAACCAGCATTTCAATTCCGTAGACAGCCGCCAATGCCGACGTCGCGGCCCCCAGCTTGACCAGGCTCTTGCGATGCTTGGCGCGCATTTCATCGGAAACGATCAGGGACACCGTACCCAGCAGAGGCAGACCGGCGAATTCACGCAGCGTGCGCGCATCGGAGAAGGTCGGACGGATCTTGCTGGCCAGCAGACACACCATGGCGCCGGCAATCAGGGAGCCGAGCAGCGCCAGCGGCAACAGCAGCATGCGGTTGGGCGCCACCGGCGATGAGGAGGCGCGCGGCGGATCGATCAGGCGGAACGAGGCGATGCCGCCGAGCGAATCCATGTCGCTCGACATGACCGCCGATTCGCGCCGCTCGACCAGATTCTCGTAGTTCTTTTTGTTGATGGCGTAGTCACGGTTGAGCTGCGCGTATTCGGCTTCGATCTCCGGCATCAGGCGCATGCCTTCCTTGGCGCGGGCAAGGCGTGCTTCGTATTCGGACACGCGAGCACGCAGCGAGGCGACCTGGGCTTCGGCTCCGGACAGTTGAGTGCGCATGGCCAACGACACATTGTCGCTGCCGAGCAAGGCGGTCGGGTTGCTGGCGCCGACCTTGCGGCGCTCCGCCACTTCGACACGCCGCTGGTCTTCGAGCTCCTTGATCATGCGACGGGCGCCGACGACATCCGGATGCTGCTCGGTATAGGTTTGCAGCAACTTGTCGAGATTACGTTTCAACGCGTCGATTCGCGCATCCAGTTCCGGCACGGCGAGATCGCCGCCGCTGGCGGCGGAATCGCTGCCGAGGATCTGGCGCTTGATCGCGTCACGGCCGTTTTCGGCTTCGCGCAGTTGCAGACGGGCCTGGCTCAGCTGGGTGGTGAGTTCGTTGAAACGACCTGCGCCGTCGCCCATGTCGAACTGCATATCCATGTTGCGCAGCTTGAACTCCTTCAGGCGCGCTTCGGCATCGGCCAGCTTCTTCTCGTAGATCTTGATCTGCTCGTCGATGAACTTGCGGGCGGAATCGCCGTCCTTCTGCTTGTCGCCCAGACTGGACTCGACGAAGATGGTCGTCAGCGACTGAACCACCTTGGTGGCCTTGGCCGGGTCGGGGTCGCGATAAGAAAGTGTATAGAGGTTGTCGCGGCCGGCGCTGCGGATCGACAGGGTCTTGGTCAAGTGCTCAATCAGGGCTTCGCGTTCGCCTTTGGAGTCGATCTTCAGATCGAGATCGGCCATGCGCACCAGGCGCTCCATGTTGGGACGGCTGATCAGCGTGCGGCTGAGCATGGCGATCTGCTGCTCGGCGTTCGACTGCACGGCAAGACCGACCATCAGGGGACGCAATACGGAATCGGTATCAACGAAGATGCGCGCCGAAGCCTCGTACTTGTCCGGGATCAGGAAAATGACGAGCGCGGCAATCAGGCCCACGCCCCAGGCGGCAAGCACGCCAAGCCGCCGGTACAACCACATGCCGCGCGCCAGCAGCCTGGCTTGGCGTAACAACTCATCCATCTACCCTGCCCCCTTCAGAATCCGGACAGGTTCAGAACCAGCTCTGCGGAATGATCAGCACGTCGCCCGGCGCCATTTCCACGTTGGCGGAAACATCACCACGCTTGATCAGATCCTTGAGGCGCACCGAATACTGCTTGTTGCCGTCCGAGGCACGCAGAATGGAAGCCGCGTTGCCGTCGGCAAAGTCGGTCATGCCACCTACAGCGATCATGACGTCGAGCAGGGTCATCTTCTGGCGATAGGCAAGAATCTGCGGCTTGGTGGCTTCACCGACGACGCGGATCTGCTCGCTGTACGGGCCGACGAAATTGGTCACGACCACGGTCACGACCGGATCGCGGATGAACTTGCCGAGTGCGGCTTCGATGTCACGGGCCAGAGTCGTCGGATTCTTGCCGATTGCCGGCAGATCCTCGATCAAGGGCGCAGCGATCTTGCCGTCGGGACGCACCGGCACTTCCATCGACAACTCCGGATTGCGCCAGACGACGATGTTCAGCATGTCGCCAGGACCGATGTTGTAGGTGTAGCTATCCGAACTGGCCTGTTTGGGCGCAGGCGGATAGGTGGCGCATCCTGCCAGCGCGGCAACAGCCATCGCAAGCAGCGAGGTACGGACGGTCCGATTCGTACGGACACAACCCAACAGGAATGCCAGCATCATGCCTCTCCCATTCGCAAAGAACAAAAACAGTGAAATGCAAAAATAGAAAACTTGTGTTTTGCGGCGAGAATAGCATATGCACTC
>DATMTO010000275.1:0-6541 GCA_035564055.1 Rhodocyclaceae bacterium
CGGAGCACGCCGGCCAGACGCAAACGCGGCAAGGCCGTGCGCGATCGGCTGGTGCCGGCCTTGCTCGCGCTGGCTTCGATCGGGCTGCTGTTCGGCTTCTGGTATCTGGCCACACGCTATCGCCTCGACGTCTATATCCGCTTCACCAACATCCCCGCCCCCGGCGAGGTGCTGTCGGAGTTCGTCAAGCTGGCCGGCGACGGCAAGTTCCTTACCAATATCGGCATCAGTCTGCGCCGCATCCTGCTCGGCTTCCTGATCGCTACCGTGCTCGGCATCGGCATCGGTCTCGCCCTCGGCCGCTACGCCCTGTTCAAGGGACTGATGCTGCCGGCACTGGAGGTGTTGCGACCGATCCCGGCGATTGCATGGGTACCGATGTCGATCATGCTGTGGCCCACCACCGAGACCAGCATCGTGTTCATCACCTTTCTCGGCGCCTTCTTTCCGGTGCTGCTGAATACGATGCACGGCGTCGGCGCCGTCGATCGGGTGCTGATTCGTGCGGCGCGCTGCCTCGGCGCCAACGAGTTTGCGCTGATGACGCAGACCATCCTGCCCGGCGCCCTGCCGCACATCTTCACCGGCCTCGCGGTGGGCATGGGCGTCGCCTGGGTGTCGCTGATCGCGGCCGAAATGATCTCGGGCCAGTACGGCATCGGCTACTTCACCTGGGAGGCTTATTCCCTGATCGAGTATCCGCATATCGTCATCGGCATGCTCGTGATCGGTGTGCTCGGCCTGATCTGCAGCGGCGCCATCCGCCTGCTCGCGCAAATGCTGATGCCCTGGCAAAGCCTGGGCGGCAAGGAGAACTGAGATGAATGCCCCCACCACAGCCCCTCTGCCCGCCAAGGGCTTGATCGAAATCCGCGACATCACGGTGTCTTATACGCAGGGCGAGGAGTCGTTCGATGCCTTGCGCGACATCAGTCTCGACGTGCAGCCCGGTGAGTTCGTTTCCATCGTCGGTCCGTCTGGATGCGGCAAGTCGACGCTGCTCAATATCGTCGCCGGCTTTCTCAAGCCCACCGTCGGCTCGGCACTGCTCGACGGCAGCCCGATTGACGGCCCGGGTGCGGATCGCGGCGTGGTATTCCAGCAATACTCGCTGTTTCCGTGGATGAGCGTGCGCAAGAATGTCGAGTTCGGGCTCAAGATGCGCGGCGTCTCGCGCAGCCAGCGCGAGTCGCAGGCGCGCACCCTACTCGGTCTGGCCGGCCTGCTGGCCTTCGAGAATCACTATCCAGATCAGCTCTCCGGCGGCATGAAGCAGCGCGTTGGCATCGTGCGTGCACTGGCCACCAGTCCGCAGGTAATGCTGATGGACGAGCCCTTCGGTGCGCTAGATTCGCAGACCCGCGTGGTGATGCAGGAAATCCTCACCAATATGTGGCAGCAGCTGCAGCTGTCGGTCTTCTTCATCACCCACGACATCGAGGAGTCGATCTTTCTCTCCGACAAGGTGTATGTAATGACCGCGCGCCCTGGCCGCATCAAGGCCGAGATCCCGATCCCGTTGCCGCGGCCGCGCACCCCGGAGATGACTTCGTCGCCGGAGTTCCTGGCGCTCTATGCCAAGCTGAAAGCGCTGATCCGCGAGGAAAGCCTCGCTGCCATGGGCAAGGAGCTCAAGGACAGCGGCCTCGGTGGTGGCAAGGACTGGCACCTGGGAACCGAGGGCATCGGAGCAGCGCTATGACAAATGCATCCATGGACCTGCCGGTTGCCATCGTCGATCGGCGCCAGTCGCATCTGCTCGAAATCGAATGGGAAGACGGCGAAGTCAGCCGCCTCGCGCATGCGCAGCTGCGCGCGCGCTGTCGCTGTGCCACCTGTGAACAGCAGCGGCGTAGCGGCCATCCGCCGAAAACGCAGAGCGAGATCGAGCTGGTCGGCATCACGCCGGTTGCGGATCAGGGGCTGAATCTGGCCTTTTCGGACGGTCACGCCCGCGGCATCTATCCCTGGGCCTATCTGCGCGAACTCGGTGACGACGGTGTCACCGCGGACGCGACCGCGCAGGCAGCCTGAACGCTACGAGGAAAAACGCCGCCTACTGCTGGCCGTAGGTAGCAAACTTCTCCAGCACACGCTGCATTTCGTCGGCCGGCAGCAGGCGTGGCTGGCCGATCTGCAGGATGCGCCAGTATTGTTCACACAACGCCTCCAGCTCGATCGCATGCGCCAGCGCCTGGGCAAGATCGCGGCCGAATACCGCCATGCCGTGATTGGCCATGAGGCAGGCGCTGCGTCCATCCAGCGCCGTGAGCATCGCATCCGAAAGTGCTTGCGTGCCGAAGGTCGCGTAGTCTGCGCAACGCACGGTGTCGCCGCCGAAGCGCGCAATCATGTAATGAAAGGGCGGGATTTCCGTGCCCAGGCAGGCGAGGCTGGTGGCAAACGGCGCGTGGGTATGCACAATGGCGCCGGCTTCCGGCCGTGCAACGTAGATGTCGCGATGGAAACGCCATTCCGATGAAGGTGCGCGCGTGCCGCGGGCAACGCCGTTCATGTCCACGAAGACCATGTCCTGCGATAGCGCTTGAGCGTAGTCCATACCGGTCGGCGTGACGATGAAGCCGCCATCGCTACGCACGCTGACATTGCCGGCGGTGCCGCGATTGATGCCGCTACGGTTCATGGCCCGCGCGCATTCGAGTACGGCGGCTGCCAGATCGCTCATGGCTGCGGACAAGCCCTCAGCTGATGCAGTTGCTGCGGTGGCAAGACGCCGTGTTCAGTGATGATGCCGGCGATCAGCGCCGCCGGTGTCACATCGAAAGCGAGATTGCGCACCGCGCAATCGGCGAGGCCAACGGTATGGATGCCAAGCTCCTCGGGCTCACGCTCCTCGATCGGAATCGCGGCGCCATCGGGGCAATCAAAGTCTATGGTCGAAACAGGCGCCGCAACGTAGAACGGCACGTTGTGTGCGCGCGCCGCCAGCGCCTTGAGATAGGTGCCGACCTTGTTGGCCACATCGCCATTGGCGGCGATACGGTCGGCTCCGACGATGACCATGTCGATCTCGCCGCGCATCAGCAGCAGTCCGGCCGCATTATCGGCAACGAAGCTGCGTGGAATGCCGGCCTGCCCGAGTTCCCAGGCGGTGAGCTGGCCTTGATTGCGCGGTCGGGTTTCGCTGACCCAGACATGCTGGCGTATGCCCTCGGCATGCGCCGCATAGACCGGTGCCAGCGCGGTACCGTGCGCTACGGTGGCCAGCCAGCCGGCGTTGCAGTGGGTCATCACCTGCGCCGTGCCGTTGCGCGCAGCAGCGTGCTCAATCAGGGGCAAGCCGTGGCGACCGATGGCGGCATTGGTGGCGATGTCCTCAGCAGCGATCGCTCTGGCCTCGCGCCAGGCGGCGACCCTGCGCTCGTTTTCCGGCAGCGCCTGCAACAACGAACGCATGCGGGCGATGGCCCAGTGCAGATTCACGGCAGTCGGTCGCGTGGCCGCAAGCTGCGCGCACACGGCCGCCAGCGTTACGTCATCAGCCGCATCCTTGAGACCGAGCGCGACGCCGTAGGCCGCAGTAGCGCCGATCAGCGGCGCGCCGCGCGCCTGCAGGACACGGATGGCATGCGCGGCATCGTCGACGTGAGAGATGCGCACATAGGCGACTTCAGCAGGTAGGCGGGTCTGGTCGAGGATGACGACAACGTCGCCATCCTCGGCAATCGTGCTGAACCCGCTATTGAGCATTTCAGCTCAGTGCGCCGTGGCAGTGCTTGAACTTTTTGCCGCTGCCACAAGGACAGGGATCGTTACGGCCCACCTTGGGCAGGGCGTTTTGTACCGGTTGGCGCAGCGCGGCTTGGGGGGCCTGGGAAGCCTCGAGGGCTTCGGCCTCTTCCCCCGGAGCCTCGTCGAACTCGGCATGCTGGTACTGCACGTTTTCAAGGGCCGGCTGTTCGACTTCCTCAATCTGCTCGGCCGACTGGATCTGTACGGCCATGAGAATGCGCGTCACATCGACGCGCACGGTATTGAGCAGACCTTCAAACAGTTCGAAGGCTTCGCGCTTGTATTCCTGCTTCGGATTCTTCTGTGCGTAACCACGCAGATGAATGCCTTGACGCAGCTGATCAAGCGCCGACAGATGCTCACGCCAGTGAGTATCCAGGCTCTGCAGCATGATGCTGCGCTCGAAACCATGCCAGGCCTCTTCGCCGACCTGGGAAATCTTGTCGCGGTAGATCTGATCGGCCGCCTCGATCGAGCGCGCCAGCAGGTCTTCGTCGGTCAGACTGGCGTCCTCGGCAAACCACGCAGCGACAGGTGCAGGGGTCTGATATTCGGCAGCAAGTGCATTTTCGAAGCCGGGCAGATCCCACTGCTCTTCCATGCTGTCCACCGGCACGTAGATGCGGAACAGCTCCTCGATCACGCCGGCGCGCATGGCGGTCACGGTTTCCGAGATGTCGGTACTTTCCAGCAGCTCGTTACGCTGCTCGTAGATCACCTTGCGCTGATCGTTGGACACATCGTCGTATTCGAGCAGCTGCTTGCGGATATCGAAGTTGCGCTGTTCGACCTTGCGTTGCGCGGTCTCCAGCGAACGGTTGACCATGGCGTGCTCGATGGCCTCGCCTTCGGGCAACTTGAGGCGAACCATGATGGCGTTGAGGCGGTCGCCGGCGAAAATCTTGAGCAGCGGATCTTCGAGCGACAGATAGAAGCGGCTCGAGCCCGGATCACCCTGGCGACCGGCACGGCCACGCAATTGGTTGTCGATGCGGCGCGACTCGTGACGCTCGGAGCCGATGATGTGCAGACCGCCGGCGGCCACGACCTGATCGTGCAAAGGCTGCCACTCGGCGCGCACGGCGTCGATCTGCGCCTGCTTCTGCTCGGCCGAAAGTTCGTCATTTTCGCGAATCGCTTCGATACGTTTTTCGATGGCGCCGCCGAGCACGATGTCGGTACCGCGACCGGCCATATTGGTGGCGATCGTGATCATACCGGGGCGCCCCGCCTGGACCACGATCTCGGCTTCGCGCGCGTGCTGCTTGGCGTTGAGCACCTGGTGTTCGATGTTGTCGCGCGTCAACAGGGTGGACAGCAGTTCCGAATTTTCGATCGAGGTGGTGCCGACCAGCACTGGCTGACCGCGTTCGCGGCAGGCACGAATGTCGTCGATGATGGCCTTGTATTTTTCCATGGCCGTGCGATAGACGAGATCGTTCTCGTCCTTGCGCTGCACCGGGCGATTGGTCGGGATGACCACGGTTTCGAGACCGTAGATGCTCTGAAACTCGAACGCTTCGGTATCGGCGGTACCGGTCATGCCGGCCAGCTTGCCGTACATGCGGAAGTAGTTCTGGAAGGTGATTGAAGCGAGCGTCTGATTCTCGGCCTGGATCGCAGCGCCTTCCTTGGCTTCGACAGCCTGATGCAGGCCATCGGACCAGCGGCGGCCGCTCATCAGGCGCCCCGTGAATTCGTCGACGATGACCACTTCGCCGTTCTGCACCACGTAATGCTGATCCTTGTGGAACAGGTTGTGCGCACGCAAGGCGGCGTAGAGGTGGTGCATCAGCGAGATGTTGGCCGGCTCATAGAGACTGCTGCCCTCGGGCAGGATGCCCAGACGGGTCAGGATCTCCTCGGCTTTCTCGTGGCCCTGCTCGGTCAGCAGAACGCTGTGCGCCTTCAAGTCGACGGTAAAGTCGCCGGTATCGACTTCGCCTTCGCCCTTGGCCGCTTCGCCCTTCTCCAGCAGCGGCGGCACGGCGTTCATCTTGATGTACATCTCGGTATGGTCTTCGGCCTGACCCGAGATGATCAGCGGCGTGCGCGCCTCGTCGATGAGGATGGAGTCGACTTCGTCGACGATGGCGTAGTTCAGCTTGCGTTGCACACGCTCGCTGACCGAATACTTCATGTTGTCGCGCAGGTAGTCGAAACCGAACTCGTTGTTGGTGCCGTAGGTGATGTCGGCCGCATAGGCCTGCTGCTTCTCGACTTCCGGCATCTGCGACAGGTTCACGCCGACGGTCAGGCCAAGGAAGCGATGCACACGACCAACCCATTCGGCGTCGCGGCGGGCCAGATAGTCGTTCACGGTAATCACGTGCACACCGTTGCCGGCCAGCGCATTCAGGTAGGCCGGCAGCGTGGCGACCAGGGTCTTGCCTTCGCCGGTACGCATTTCGGCGATCTTGCCGTCATGCAGCACCATGCCGCCGATCAGCTGCACATCGAAATGGCGCATGCCGTAGACGCGCACGCTGGCCTCGCGCACCACCGCAAAGGCTTCGGGCAGCAGGTCGTCCAGCGTCTCGCCGCCAGCCAGCCGCGCACGGAACTCGTCCGTCCTGGCGCGCAGCGCTTCGTCACTCAGCGCCTGCATAGCAGGCTCAAGCGCATTGATGCGGGAGACGACCTGGGAATACTGCTTGATCAGCCGGTCATTGCGGCTGCCGAAAATCTTCTTGAGAACGCCGGAAATCATTGATGTACAGGCAACCTGGCAGTTAGATTCGAAAGGTCGATTCTAACATGCGCTAGATGGCCGCCCGGTTGCAGCAAT
>DATMTO010000276.1:0-1623 GCA_035564055.1 Rhodocyclaceae bacterium
GCTATGGCGACGCCATGCTTTTAACGAGAGCACAGAATGCAGTTTGAACTCCTCAAGACCGACGGCGCTGCCCGTCGCGGTCGCCTGACCCTGGCTCATGGCACGGTCGAAACGCCCGTGTTCATGCCGGTCGGGACTTACGGCACAGTCAAGGCCATGGCGCCCAACGAGCTGGAGGAGATCGGCGCGCAGATCGTGCTCGGCAATACCTTCCACCTGTGGCTGCGCCCGGGGCTGGACATCATCAAGGCGCACGAAGGCCTGCATCGCTTCATGGCCTGGGACAAGCCCATCCTGACGGACTCCGGCGGCTTCCAGGTGTTCTCGCTCGGCGACCTGCGCAAGATCACCGAGGATGGCGTGAAGTTTCAGTCGCCGATCAACGGCGACCGCCTCTTCATGCGCCCCGAGGACTCGATGCAGATCCAGAAGGTGCTGAACTCGGACATCGTCATGATCTTCGATGAATGCACGCCCTACCCGGCCGACGAGAAGCAGGCGGCCGACTCGATGCGCCTGTCCCTGCGTTGGGCGCGCCGTTCGCGCGACGAGCACGACAAGCTGGAAAACACCAACGCACTGTTCGGCATCGTCCAGGGCGGCATGCACGAACACCTGCGCGACGAATCGCTGAATGCGCTGAACGAGATCGGCTTCGACGGTTTCGCCATTGGCGGTCTGTCGGTCGGTGAGCCCAAGGAGGACATGGAGCGCATCCTCGCCCATACCGCGCCGCAGCTTCCGGCCAACAAGCCGCACTATCTGATGGGTGTGGGTACGCCGGAAGACATCGTGTACTCGGTCAGCCACGGCATCGACATGTTCGACTGTGTGATGCCGACGCGCAATGCGCGCAACGGCTGGCTGTTCACACGCTGGGGCGACATCAAGATCAAGAACGCCAGCTACAAGACCGATACCCGTCCGCTGGACGAATCCTGCGGCTGCTACACCTGTCGCAACTTTACGCGTGCCTATCTGCACCACCTGCACCGCATTGGCGAAATCCTCGGCGCACGCCTCAACACCATCCACAACCTTTACTACTACCAGGAACTGATGCGCGAGATTCGTGCCGCCATCGATGCCGGCAACTTCGCCGCCTGGCAGCTTGAATTCCACCGCCAGCGTGCCCAATTGAAGGCCGGGGACTGAACCTCGGCGTCACTCGGACGTCTTATTTCCCCGCCACCCGAGACAGCGGCTGGACAGTCGGTAGCTGATATACTCGGCGGCTGTTCTTTTACCCATAATTTCAGGAGCTTCACGTGCTGATTTCGAACGCTTATGCGCAGGCAGCAGCCGGCGCCCAGCATACCCTCGGTATGATGGATTTCGCCCTGCCCGTCATCATGGTCATCGCTGTCTATTTCCTGATGTTCCGGCCGCAGATGAAGAAGCACAAGGAGCACCAGAAGCTGGTCTCCGAGCTGCAAAAGGGCGATGAGGTCATCGTCGCCGGCGGCATCACCGGCCGCATCAGCAAGACCGGCGACAACTACACCAGCGTCGAGATCGCCAAGGGCGTAGAGATCCAGGTCCAGAAGCAGGCAGTCTCGACGGTGCTGCCCAAGGGCACCCTCAAGCACCTCTAAGCAGGACGCACAGGCCGCCGGGCAACAC
>DATMTO010000277.1:0-2977 GCA_035564055.1 Rhodocyclaceae bacterium
GCAGTACAGGGCCGCCGTATGGTTTTGTAGCGTGGACTGGCCGCCCGGTCTTGGGTTTCCCGGAACTGCAAACCGGCTTGCCGGCACAGAGAGAGAGCGTTTTCATGTCGCACCTGATGAATACCTATAACCGCCAAGCCGTGGCTTTCACCCACGGCGAAGGCGTCTGGATGTTTGATGAAAATGGCAAGCGGTATCTGGATGCACTTTCCGGTATCGCGGTCAATACGCTGGGCCACGCCCATCCGCGCCTGGTGGCCGCAATTGCCGCGCAGGCCGGCCGTCTCATTCATACCTCGAACATTTATCGGGTACGCGAGCAGGAAGCCCTGTCGGACAAGCTCGCCGCATTCTCCGGCATGGACGATGTGTTCTTTTCCAATTCCGGCTGCGAGGCGAACGAAGCCGCCATCAAGCTGGCCCGTCTCTACGGCCACCAGCAAGGTATCGAAAGCCCAGCCATCATCGTCATGGAGCAGGCCTTCCACGGCCGTACCCTGGCCACGCTGTCGGCGACCGGCAACCGCAAGGTCCAGGCCGGTTTCGAGCCGCTGGTGTCGGGCTTCGTGCGCGTACCGTTCGACGATCTGGCTGCCATTGAGGCGGTCGCCAACAACAATCCGAATGTCGTCGCCGTCCTGTTCGAAGTGATTCAGGGCGAGGGCGGCATCAATATCTGCCATAACGAATTCCTGCAGGGCCTGCGCAAGCTGTGCGACGCCAAGAACTGGCTGCTCATGCTTGACGAAGTGCAGAGCGGCATTGGCCGCACTGGCAAGTGGTTTGCGCACCAGCATGCTGGCATCAAGCCGGATGTCATGACGCTGGCCAAGGGCCTCGGTTCGGGCGTGCCGATCGGTGCCTGCCTGACCGCGGGCAAGGCCTTCGGTGTGTTCAAGCCGGGTAACCATGGTTCTACCTTCGGCGGCAATCCGCTCGCGTGTGTGGCCGCGCTGACCACGCTCGATGTGATCGAACAGGACAAGCTGATGGCCAATGCCGTCAAGCAGGGCGACGCCATCCGCGCCGGTTTGGCCGCCGCATTGGCGGGTGTTGCCGGTATCGTCGAGATTCGCGGCGAAGGCCTGATGATTGGTGTGCAGCTGGATCGTCCCTGCGGCGAATTGGTCAAGCAGGCGATCGATGTCGGCCTGCTGATCAACGTCACGGCCGATTCCGTGATCCGTCTGTTGCCGGCGCTGACCTTCAGCGATGCCGACTCGAAGCAACTGGTCGACATCCTCGCGGCGCTGATCAAGAAGTTCCTGGGAGTCTGAGATGGCCAGCCCAAGACACTTCCTGCAACTCAAGGATCTGAGCCGCCACGAGCTCGACTACATCTTTGCGCGCACGCGCTGGATCAAGGACCAGTTCAAGGCCTATCAGAAGTACTGGCCGCTTGAAGACCGTACCCTGGTGATGATTTTCGAGAAGGCCAGCACGCGGACGCGCCTGTCCTTCGAAGCCGGCATGCATCAGCTCGGCGGTGCCGCCATCTACCTGAACACGCGCGACTCGCAGCTTGGTCGCGGCGAGCCGGTCGAGGATGCGGCGCAGGTGATCTCGCGCATGAGCGACATCGTCATGATCCGCACCTTCGAGCAGAGCATCATCGAGCGCTTCGCCGCCAATTCGCGCGTGCCGGTGATCAATGGCCTGACCAACGAATACCACCCCTGCCAGATTCTTGCCGACATCTATACCTACATCGAGCATCGCGGCTCGATCGAGGGCAAGACCGTGGCCTGGATCGGCGACTCGAACAACGTCTGCAACACCTGGCTGCAGGCCGCCGAGATCTTCGGCTTCAACGTGCATGTCTCAACACCGCCCGGCTACGAGGTCGAGCCTGAGCGCGCCGGCCTTTACGGCACCGACAACTACGAAGAGTTCGCCGACCCGATGGAGGCGGCCAAGGGCGCCGATCTGGTGACGACCGACGTGTGGACGTCGATGGGCTTCGAGGCCGAAAATGAAGAGCGGCGTCGCGACTTCGCTGACTGGCAGGTGGATGCCGACATGATGAGAGTCGCTGCCAAGGATGCCGTGTTCATGCACTGCCTGCCGGCACATCGCGGCGAAGAGGTCAGCGCGGATGTGATCGACGGCCCGCAGTCTGTCGTTTGGGATGAAGCCGAGAATAGACTCCACACCCAGAAGGCACTGATGGAATTCCTGCTGCTCGGCCACGTCAGCGTGGAGTGATGTAGCGGTCGGTATGCAGCGCGAGAGCCTGTCCAACCACATTCTGCCTGTGTCGGCCACCATGGTCG
Source organism: Rhodocyclaceae bacterium (assembly GCA_035564055.1). Taxonomy (GTDB): domain Bacteria; phylum Pseudomonadota; class Gammaproteobacteria; order Burkholderiales; family Rhodocyclaceae. The sequence continues at coordinate 2,274 of DATMTO010000277.1, forward strand.
GCGTGTGCATGACGGTTGTGTCGGTGATCCAGCTGATACCGACGAATGCGGTCGCACCGTGGGCGGATCGCCTGCTGGCGGTGGACAGCCTGTTTTTTCTGGCCAGCACGGTGTTGTCGTACTGGTCCTTGCGCCATCCGGCAGTCGGGCGGATTGCCGAGCGTTACGCCGATCGCCTGTTCCTGTTTGCGCTGGGTGTGATGGTGCTGGTGAGTTTTGTGATTGCGTTTGAACTGTTTTAAGCCCGCGGGCTTTTTGAAGGAAAAGTAATGAGCGATGTAAAGAAGGTGGTGCTGGCCTACTCCGGCGGTCTGGATACCTCGGTGATCCTCAAGTGGCTGCAGGACACCTATCAGTGTGAAGTGGTGACCTTCACCGCCGACCTCGGTCAGGGCGAAGAGCTGGAGCCGGCGCGTACCAAGGCCTTGAAGTTCGGCATCAAGCCCGAGAACATCTTCATCGACGACGTGCGTGAAGAGTTCGTGCGCGACTTTGTCTTCCCCATGTTCCGCGCCAACACCATCTACGAAGGCGAGTACCTGCTCGGCACGTCCATCGCCCGTCCGCTGATCGCCAAGCGTCTGATCGAAATCGCCAATCAGACCGGCGCCGACGCCATCTCGCACGGCGCCACCGGTAAGGGCAACGACCAGGTGCGTTTCGAGCTCGGCGCCTATGCGCTGAAGCCCAACGTCAAGGTTATC
>DATMTO010000278.1:0-12584 GCA_035564055.1 Rhodocyclaceae bacterium
GTCAGCGGTATCGTCGTACCGGCCGTCGAGCGCGCCAACTTCGGCGCCGTGGCCGCCCTGTGTCGCGACTACTCTGCTTGCCATCCGGCCTACGGCATCCATCCCATGTACGTGGCGCGGGCCGAGGAGGGCGATCTGCAGGCCCTGCGCGAGACCTTGCAGCGCGAACCGGCGGTGGCTGTCGGTGAAATCGGTCTCGATAACTTCATTCCCGATGCCGACGTCACAAAGCAGACTCACTATTTCATCGAGCAATTAAAGATTGCACGCGACTTCGACTTGCCGGTCATCCTGCATGTGCGCAAGTCGGTCGACCTGATCCTGCGCGAATTGCGCAAGTACAAGGTGTGCGGCGGCATTGCCCATGCCTTCAACGGCAGCCGCCAGCAGGCTGATGAATTCATCAAGCTCGGCTTCAAACTCGGCTTCGGCGGCGCCATGACCTGGGGGCGTGCCCTGAAGATCCGCGAGCTGGCCGCGACCTTGCCGCTCGACAGCCTGGTGCTTGAAACTGACGCCCCGGATATTCCGCCCGAATGGCTGGGCGGCCACGGCCGCAACGAGCCGGCCGAGCTGCCCCGCATCGCTTCCGTTCTGGCCGAATTGCGCGGCCTCAGCCCGGCCGAGCTGTCCGAACGGACTATTGCGAATACGCGTGCGGCCCTGAAAATAGACGCGTAGGTAAGGCACCGTTGCGCTTCGCTTCCAACCCGCGCGCCCTGGCGGCGCTTGTTTTTCTCACGCTGGCCTGGGGGTACACCTGGATACTTGCCAAGATCGCGCTACGCGAAGTAGCGCCGTTTGCCTTCGCCGCCCAGCGCTCGCTGGCCGGTGCGGTGTGCCTGTTCGTGGCCTTGCCCTTGATGGGGCATACGCTGCGCCTGCGCGGCAGCAGAAAGACGCTGATCATCGGTGCCATTCAGACCGGGATCTTCTTTATCCTGCAGACTTGGACGTTGGTCGAGGCCGGGCCGGGCAAGACGGCGGTGCTGATCTACACCATGCCGATCTGGACGCTGTTTCTGGGGCGCCTGATCATCGGCGAGCGTATTGTCGCTTCGCAATGGTTGGCTGCCTGCGTGACACTTTCGGGGCTGGTGCTCATCATCGAACCCTGGGATCTGCACAGCGGCAAGCTGGCCATCGCGCTGGGCGTGGCGGCGGCCGGCAGCTGGGCCTGGGGGACGGTGCTGGTGAAAAAGTGGCGCGCCGATTTGAATGCCGATCTGCTGACCTTTACCGCCTGGCAGATGATGTTCGGCGCGCTGATGTTGTATGCCGTCGCGGCGGCGGTGCCGGAGCCGGCCACGCACTGGAGCGGTCAGTACATCGGCATACTGATCGTGTTGGGTGTGGTCAGCAATGCGATCTGCTGGTTCCTCTGGCTATATGTGCTGGAGCATCTGCCGGCCTGGCAGGCCAGCCTGTCTATACTCGGGGTACCGGTCGTGGCTTTGCTGAGTTCCCGATGGCAGCTCGACGAGCGGCTGGCGACTGTGGAGATCGGCGGTATTGCACTGATTGGCTGCGGGCTGGTGCTGCTGGCGCTGATCAACTGGCGCAAAAGCGGGCTGGGGCGCGAACCATAATCCCCGGCGGGCGGTCGAACCGGCGGGAGCCAAGCGCTTACAGGGAGTTCTACTGCGCATGAGTCGAAGCAGGTTTTCCATCCACTATCTGTCGCTGCGCGAAAAGCTCATTTTGTCGCTGCTGGTGACGGCGCTGGCGTCTACTTCGCTGGTCGGCGGCATTGCCTATTGGCGTCTGACGCAGAAGTTCGACAACCTGGTGCAGCAAGAGTCGGTGCGTCGTTTTAGCGCCGCCGTGAGCGATTATTTTCGTGCCTATGGCACTTGGGAGAACGGTCTCAAGCGCGAAAGCTTCCGTTCCTTCAACGAGCGGCGCGATGCCTTGCTCGGTCGCCCGGTCGGCGGCAAGGTCGGCCCGGCCACCGTGGGCGATGGCATTCAGCAACCGCTTTCGCCTGGCGCCGGGATGGCGCCGGCATTACCCGGGCTGACGCCGGACTCACTGATCGTCCCGCCGGTCGCCCCGGGTCAGAGGCCGCCGGCCCCCGGCAATATGCACCGGCCGCCGTTCCGCTTCTATCTCTTCGACGAAAACATGCACTCGCTGATCGATCTGCCGCCCTACAAGCCGGGCGACCCGATCCGGCCCGAGCACATCAACAAGTTGCAGCCGATCGAGTCGGACGGCCGCATCGTCGCCCACTTCGTGCCAGAGGGCAAGGTCACTTATTCGGATCTTGACCTCGGCTATCTGTCGGCCATGCGCGAGGCCCTGGTGGCCGGCACTCTGGCCGGGCTGGTGTTGACGCTGGTGCTCGGCTTCCTGCTCGGCACGCGGCTCAATCGCACCCTGCGGCGGCTGACCCGAGCAGTGCGCGCCATGCGTCACGGTAATCTCAAGCAGTATGTGGAGGTCGAGTCGAACGACGAAATCGGCATGCTGGCCCGTGCCTTCAATCGCATGAGTGACAAGTTGGCGCGCCAGTATGCGGAGCTGCGCGAATCCAAGCAGCGCATCGAGAAACTGGCCTTGCAGCTGCGCGAGATGAGCATGCGCGATGCGTTGACGCAGCTGCACAACCGCCGTTATTTCGACGAGCACGGCAGTCGCCTGTTCCAGCACGCGGTGCGCTATCACCGGCCGTTCAGCGTGATGCTGGCCGACATTGACCATTTCAAGCAGATCAACGACCGCTACTCGCATGCCATGGGCGACGAGGTCTTGCGGCGCATTGGCGAGATACTGGGCACCAAGGTCCGCGCCTCCGACCTGGTGGCCCGCTACGGCGGCGAGGAGTTCGTCATCGCCTTTCCGGAAACCGATCTCAGCAAGGCGCATGAAACCTGTGAGGCGCTGCGCCGCCGCATCGAATCCTATCCCTGGCATGAGCTGCATCCGGCGCTCAAGGTCACCATCAGCATGGGGTTGAGCAGCGACGCCGGCGTCAAGGACATCCACGCCATGCTGGAGGCCGCCGACGCACTGCTCTACGAGGCCAAGAACAAGGGCCGCAATCGCGTCTGCAGCGCCATCGCGGCCTAGCCCTGCCTGCCGGCAAGGCGCATGCGGCAGGCATATCCATATGCAAAAAAGCTCTCATCGTCCGGCTGCGATCATGCTATTTTTGTATATCCAGTTTCGATAACAAGAAGGAGATAGGCATGTCATTACGTCTAGGCGATACCGCACCCGATTTTGAACAGGATTCCAGCGTCGGCAAGATCAAGTTCCATGAGTGGCTGGGCAACAGCTGGGGCGTGCTCTTCTCTCACCCGGCCGACTTTACCCCGGTCTGTACCACCGAACTGGGCCTGACCGCCAAGCTCAAGGGCGAATTCGACAAGCGCGGCGTCAAGGCGATCGCTCTCTCGGTCGATCCGGTCGAGTCGCACAAGAAGTGGATCGGCGACATTGAGGAAACCCAGGGGTGCGCCGTCAATTTCCCGATCCTTGCCGACGCAGACCGCAAGGTGTCCGAGCTCTACGACATGATTCACCCGAACGCCAATGCGACTTTGACGGTGCGTTCGCTGTTCATCATCGACCCGAACAAGAAGGTGCGCCTCATCATCACCTATCCGGCCAGCGCCGGGCGCAACTTCAACGAGGTGCTGCGCGTCATTGACTCGCTGCAACTGACCGATACCCACAGCGTGGCGACGCCGGGTAACTGGCAGGACGGCGACGACGTGGTGATCGTGCCTTCGCTGCAGGACCCTGAAGTGATCAAGCAAAAATTCCCCAAGGGCTACAAGGCACTCAAGCCTTATCTGCGCATGACGCCGCAACCGAACAAGTAAGCGTTATTTGCCCTGAACAAAAAAGGCCGCTTCGAGCGGCCTTTTTTATCTGATCCATGCCACTCAAGGCGTGGGATCGAGCCGCCTTTGTTCCTTGTGCTGCCAGCCATGTGCCAGTGTCTGATACAGCTCCGGGCTGATGCGGGTGCTGACGCCCCGCGCGATCAGCGAGATCGCCATCAGGCTGATCACCATCTCGTGGCCGTCGATCATCTCCATGACGATGACGGTGGCGGTGATCGGCGATTGCGTCACGGCGGCGAGGAAGCCCGCCATGCACAGCGCGATCACTGGCACGTTGCCGACGCTCTCGCCCAGCAGTTGGGCAAGTTCACCGCCGAGGGTGGCGCCTACCGCCAGCGAGGGCGCGAAGATGCCGCCGGGAATACCGGAGTAGTAGCTGACCAGGGTCGAGGCAAAGCGTGCAATGGCGGTGTACCAGGGTAGTTCATGCGAACCCGAGACCAGCATCTGCGCCACGTTGTAGCCGCTGCCGTAGGACAGACCGCCGCTGGCCAGCCCGATCAGCGCCAGGGTCAACCCGCAGGCGCCAGCGAAGCGGACTGGATAGCGGGCGCGCCAGAACCATAGCTTGATGTGCGCCGCTTTCTGCGGCCACAGCATCAGGCGGCTGAAATAGCCGCCCGCGATACCGCACAGGACGCCGCCGATGACGACCGGCACGACAATGGAGCGGTTCATCGGCATCATCTGCATGTGGCCGAAATATTGGTAATTGCCGAGCAGGGCGATCGACACCAGGCCGGACAGAATGATGGTGCTGATCAGCACGCCGCTGGTGCGCGTTTCCAGGCGTCGCCCCAGCTCTTCCACCGCGAACACAATACCGGCCAGCGGCGTGTTGAAAGCGGCCGCCACGCCGGCGGCACCGCCGGCCAGGATCAGATCCTGGGGGCGGACTGCACGCGCGTGCGGCAGCAGGCGATGCACGGCGTGCATGAGGGATGCCGCGACTTGCACCGAGGGTCCTTCGCGCCCGGCGGTGAAGCCGGCTGCCAGCGTCAACGCGCCGACCAGAATCTTGCCGAAGGCGATGCGCAGCGAGACCAGCGCCTTCACCGGATAGTGCAGGGTAGCCATGCGCGTGGCGGCAATCACCTGCGGAATGCCGCTGCCTTCCGAGCCGGCGAAGTAGCGGTCGGTCAGCCACACCGCCAGCATGCCGACCGCAGGCATCAGCAGCAGCGGCAACCAGGGACGGCCGTCAATCAGGAGAAAGAAGAAATCGAGCGAGTATTCGGCCAGCTTGGCGAAACCGACCACGACCAGGCCGGCGCCGGCAGCGCCGAGCCAGAGCGCGATGCGCGTATGCCAGCGCAGCCGGTTGAGGGGAATGCGGCGCATGAAGCGCTTCACGGATTCAATCTCGGCGGCGGGTACGTGTTTCATCACAAGTCTGCCAGTGGTTGTTCGGCATCGCTGCCGTCGGTCAGGTCAAGGGCGCCGATCAATTCATCCAGCGCGGCATCCATATGCGCGAGTCCGGCAGCGCTCATGCTCCGCAATGCGCCGGGCAGCAGTCCTTCAACCGGCCCCGGGGCTTTTTGCAGTGTCCTGGCGGCGGCTGCGGCGGGAACCAGCGCGACGCGGCGCTGATCTGCGCTGCTGCGCTGCTTCAGCAGCATCTTTTGCCTGACCAGTTTGTCCACCAGTTGGCTGCAGGTGGATTGATGAATGGCAAGCCGCGCGGCTAGCTCGGATATCCCGACACCGGGCGTGCGCACGACCTCCTGGAGTATCCAGAGCTGCGACCCGGACAAACCACAGCTCGCCTCCAGCTGCTTGAAATGGCGCCGCACGCCGCCGAAGATGAGGCGGAATTTCTTGAGGACATGCAGTGGCAGCTGGTCGTTGCGTTTGGCCAAGAGGCTATTCCCATTAGGGTTTTACGGAATTTTACATTTATACAAAATATATTTGTATAAATGTATTTATCTCCGCTGTGGAGCTGTCTATGGCGGCGGCATCCGCGCAACAGACCGGGCGCAGGTAAACTACGGACGTGACCAAGCCCAAACCTTCACCGCTGCCAATCAAGGACCAGATTCCGCCCAGCTACGCCTGGTTGCCGGAAGGTCAATGGCCAAATCTGCTGACCTGGCTGGTCGAACGCTTTCCTCATCTCGAGTCCGGGGTGCTGGAGGATCGCCTCGCGCGAGGCGAGATCGTCGATGAGGACGGGCGCGCGATGAGCGCTGATACGCCGTATCGGCCCGGCTCGCGTATCTGGTATTACCGCGAGGTGCCGCCGGAAACGCAAGTGCCTTTTGATGAGACCATTCTCTACCGCGACGAGCGCCTGCTGGTGGTAGACAAGCCCCATTTTCTGGCCACGGTGCCGGGTGGCCGCTATCTGCGCGAGACGCTGCTGACGCGCCTGCGCAGCAAGCTCGATCTGCCGCAGATCACGCCCATTCATCGCCTGGATCGCGAAACGGCCGGCATCGTGCTGTTCTGCATCGATCCTGCCAGTCGTGGCAAGTACCAGGCGCTGTTCGAGCGGCGCTCGGTGCAGAAGATCTATGAAGCGATCGCACCATTCCGTGCCGATCTGGCCTTGCCCTGCGTGCATCGCAGCCGGCTGGAGGAGGGCTCCCGGAACGGCGAACGCTTCTTCACCATGCAGGAAGTGGTCGGCGAACCGAACAGCGAAACGCGCATTGAATTGATCGAGCGCCGTGGCGAACTGGCCAAATACCGCCTGGCACCGCACACTGGCCGCAAGCACCAGCTGCGCGCCCATATGGCCGCACTGGGCGTGCCGATTCTGAATGATCCGTGGTATCCGACGGTGATCGAGGACAAGGGCGACGATTTTTCGACGCCCCTGCAACTACTGGCGCGGGAGATCGAGTTCGTCGATCCGCTCAATGGCGAACTGAGACGATTCGCCAGCCGCTTGAGTCTGGACTGGTAAGCCGCTTACTCGGCGCGCTCGAAACTGATGATGCTGCGCGTCATGCCGTGATCGGCCCAGTTGGGCATCAGCCGCCACGGCGTCAGAACCTGAAGGCAGCTTCCTTCGAGCTTGAAAAAGCGCGTCTGCTCCGTACCTATCCATTCTGGATTCCAGGCGACTTCGACCCGGGTGATCCATTTGTCCTCTTCGATGCGATAGGTGCCGGTATAGGCCACCATCGTATCCAGCAGCAAGGCATGACCTTCAGGCGTGTGGTGAGGAATGCGACCTTCGGCGGTCAGCATGAAAAAGACACGGCCGCTGGGGAGAAAGGTCGTATAGCCGGTCGGCGCATCGCCCATGACCTTGATGATGTGGCCGTTCTCCTGAACCTCGACCACATAGGAAACCAGTTTCCAGGTGCCGACTATCTGTGTTGCGCCGCTGTTGTTCATCGCTGTCAGGGTGCGTGTTGATTGAATCAGATAGGTGGATATTACCTATGCCGCCGCATTTCTGCGCAATTACCGGGTTGCGCCTTGCCCGTCGTGTGGTCAAAGCGGGCTGCGGCATCGGTCAGGGGCTGGCGGTACTCCGCGTTCGCGGCTGTTCCGGCGAAGAGAGAAATCGCGCAGATCTTAGTTCGAGAGACTGACGCCGCCGTGCCCTCTGCACCCTGACTCGCCCTTGATGGTGTGGCGGCCGTCGGCGCAGCGCGTGATCACTGCACGCCGTGCCTTGTGCGCAGTTTTCTTTATCTCGTGGCCGACCTCGCGCGCACCATCTGCCACCGTTTCACCGGTTTTGACTGCGCCTTCCTTCACCTCATGTGCCTTGTCGCCAATGCTGTCCTGCGCATGCACGCCGGGGAGGCTGGCAAGTACCAAGGCGATGGTTCCGATCAGTTTTCTCATATTTCACTCCAGTGTGAAGTTGGCGAGTTAGCTTATCAGCGCGTATGCCCTTGTGCATTTCGCAAAGGAATTTTTCTCAAGCAACTCTTGTCTTGCGCATTTCAAAGCGCGTGAGCTCAAGCCCGGCGCGGACAGCGGTTTCCTCTTTTACGACCGCATAGCCATGCTTCTCGAAAAAGGGACGTGCAACCAGGCTGGCATGCACGTGGATCATGCCTGCGTCCGGAAGCGCCGTCTCCGCCGCAGCCAGTAGACGGCTCGCGATCCCTTTGCGTGCGGCATCGGGGCGGACGAAGATGTGACTGATGTAGCCGCCTGCCTTGCCATCGTCGCGCCACGAGACGAAGCCGAGCGGGCAGCCTGTGTTCTCCATGATCAGCGTATTCACAGCAGTGAAGCAGTTCGCCCATTCGTCCAGATCGGGCGGCATCGGTGCCCAGGCGGCAAGCTGCATGGCATCGTAATGCGGCCGGCCGAGCAGGTGCACGGCCATGGTGAACAGCTCGGCCAGTTCCGCCAGATCGTCGCTGCGATAGGGGCGGATCTGCAGGCTCATGCGGCTTGGTCGGAGCGCTTGCGGCGCATATCGACGATTGCCATGGCGCCGACGGCCCGTGCGCGCAGTTGGCCGCAGCCGCCGTCCACGTCCTGGCCGGCGCTGTTGCGCACCTTGGTCAGCACGTAGCGGCTATGCAGGTATTTGACGATCTCGCGAATGCGCTCCGGATCGGGGCGTTCATAGCGCAAGCCGTTCTCGCCTTCGAGTCCCGTGCCTTCGAGACTGTTGAAGGGAATCACATTGAGCAGCGCGTACTTGCCCTTGAACAGGCGCAGGATTTCATCCAGCTCGTCCTGCCCATCGTTGATGCCCTTGAGCAGCGTCCATTGATACTGGATCGGATAGCCGATCGTGCGGGCGTATTCCTCGCCCAGTTCCATCAGCTCCTCCGGCGCAATCTTCGGCGCGCGCGGCAGCAGGTGTTCGCGCAGGTCGGCCTTGGTCGTGTGCAGCGACAGGGCGAGGGCAGGGCGTACCCGCTGCTGCGGCAACAGTTCGAATACGCGTCGGTCACCGACCGTGGAGAACACCAGATTCTTGTGGCCGATGCCGCCGTCGGTGCCGAGCACGTCGATGGCTTCGAGCACGTTTTCAAGGTTGTGGGCCGGCTCGCCCATACCCATGAACACGACCTTCTTTACCGGCCGCAGGCGCCGCGCCAGCACAACCTGAGCGAGGATTTCCATGCTGGTGACTTGGCGGATCAGGCCGCTCTTGCCGGTCATGCAGAAACGACAACCAACCGCGCAGCCGACCTGGGTCGAGACGCAGAGTCCGTCGCGCGGCAACAGCACGCTTTCCACCATTTGCCCGTCGGCCAGCTCCACCAGCAGGCGCGCTGATCCGTCGGCGCCGGGGTGTTCGGTATGGACGCGCGCCAGCTTTTCGAGATCGTCGGAGAGTAGCGGCAGGCCGTTGCGCAAGGGCAAGGGCAGGAAGTTTTCCGATTTCTGATGGCGCGTGCCGGCGTCCAGCGCCTTGCCGTTCAGCCAGGCGCGCAGCACCCGCCCGCGATGGACGGATAGGGCCTTGAGGTCGTTCAGGCGGCGGTCGAAATCGATGATGCGCATGGGGTCGCCATTTTACCTCCCCTGGGCGCTAGACATGCCCATGTGCCGTAAGGGCTAAATAGCGCGAATCCGGGTTTGCACCAGCGATAGCAGGTCGCCCTTGCTCAGTTCGGGCGTCACATCAATGCCGCAAGCGGTCGCTTCATCCAGATGTTGCAGGTCGGCCGGGTCTTCCTGATCATCACGCACGGCCATGGATTGCCGGATTGCATACTCAAGCTTGAGCAAGCGCTCAGCCTTATCCATGGAACGCTTCCACGACGATGCGTGCCGCCGCTGCAATGATTTCGTTATTCGCTGTCGCCTTGGCGTCGTTGTGCGTGTGGTAGATCGCCAGAACCATCGGCTTCTTGCCGGGTGGCCAGACAATGCCGATGTCATTGGCCGAGCCATAGTCGCCGGTGCCGGTCTTGTCGCCCACCTTCCAGTCGGCAGGCACGCCGGCCTGGATGCGTTTTGCGCCGGTGGTGTTGCCGAGCATCCATTCATTGAGCTGCGTGCGCTGGGCGGAAGGGAGAGCGTCTCCCAGCGTGAGCATGCGCAGGCTGTCGGCCATGGAGGCCGGCGTGGCGGTGTCGCGCGGGTCGCCCGGGATGGCGCTATTAAGTTCGGTCTCCCAGCGGTCGAGGCGAAAGTGCTTATTGCCGATGCTATGCGCGTAAGCAGTGACCGCTTCCGGGCCGCCGAGCTCCTTCATGAGCAGATTGGCGGCCGTATTGTCGCTGTATTGCAAGGCGGCGGCACACAGCGCGGCAATGCTCATGCCGTCGGCAAGGTGCTTTTCAGTGAGCGGCGACCAGGCGACCAGATCGCCGGTGCTGTAGTGAATGATCTTCTGCAGCAGTGCGGCGTCTTGCACGCTGTGCTTGAGAATGGCGCCGGCCAGAATCAGCTTGAAGGTGCTGCAAACGGGAAAGCGTTCGTCGGCGCGAAAGTCGATGCGCTGCCCGTTGGCGGTATTGAGCGCAGAGAGGCCGAGCCGCCCGCCCATTTTTCTTTCCAGCTCGGCAAGCCGGGCGGGCGGGGCGTCAGTCCTGTCCTGCTTCGCACTGACTGGTTTGCCCAGGCCCAAGGTCAAGGCGGCGGTGCCGATCAGGAAGCTGCGGCGGGTCGTGAAGCGGAAGGTGTCTGACATGCGAGCACTACCGTAGAGTTGGGCCGGGGCAAGTATAGCCGCCGCGTTCGTCGCCCGTATTCAGGAATTCAGAAGGCGTTGAAACGCTGCGCCAGCTTGTGTTTACGAAAGTGGGCGACGACGAAGTCGATGAAAGCCCGCGTCTTGGCCGGCAGCAGCTTTTGCGCGGAGAAGTAGAGCGAGAGCGAGCCGGCATCGGCGTACCAGTCCGGCAGTACGCGTACCAGGCGTTTGCTTTCCAGATAGGGCAGGGTATTGGGCATGGCGGTGATGGCAATACCCAGGCCTTGCTCGGCGGCTTCCAGCGCAGCGGCGGGATCGCTCATGGTCATGCGCACCTGCATATTGACCGGGAGTTGTTCCTTGCTGCGCTGGGTTTTGCTGTCATGTTTGCTGTTGATCAGTGCCCACGGGCGGATGCGGCCGGTCTGCGGCGAACGGATAAAGATGCCAGCGTGGTCCTTGAGTTGGTCCGGGTGCCTGATCGCCGGTTTGTCGGCAAGATAGTCCTTGGCTGCCACCAGCACCATATGCGCCGGCCCCAGTTCGCGGGCCACCAGCCCCGGCGGCAACTCGAAGCCGCCGCCGATGGCCGCATCGAAACCTTCGGCAATCAGGTCCACCTGGCGGTTGTCGAAATGCCAGTCGGGTGTGATGGCCGGATATTGCGCCAGGAAGTCGCCCAGCAGCGGCACCATGTGCTCGCGCCCAAAGGCGTTGCCCATGCTGACCTTGAGCGTGCCGGTGGGCTGTCCGTCGATATCGGCCAGATTCGCCACCGCGTTCTGAATTGTGGCGAGACTGCCGCCGACTTCCTGCAGGAAACGTTCGCCGGCCTCGGTCAGCTTGAGGCTGCGCGTGCTGCGCTGAAACAGGCGTACGCCCAGATTGCTTTCCAGTTTGGCCACGCTCTTGCCGACGGCGGCCGAAGTTAAACCCAGGCGCCGTGCGGCTTCCGAGAAGCTGCCGGCTTCGGCGCTGCGTACAAAACACTCAATGCTGGAAAGGCTTTCCATGCAGGATGGTCCCGTTAATTTTAAACCAATGGTTTAAACAGAATAGAGGAATTACTGGCTTATCACAAGGTAATGATCGGAGGATAGTTCGCTCCATGGCAACGCAATAACGCGACGCCAAACCACTCAAGGAGAAACATCATGTCGAACCAAGTTACCCAAGTGAGCAATACCCAAGCCCAAGTCAATCATCTCGTCGGCAAGGTCGCTTTCGTGCAAGGCGGCTCCCGCGGCATCGGCGCCGCCATCGCCAAGCGTCTGGCCCGCGACGGCGCAGCCGTGGCACTGACCTACGCCAGCTCGCCCGACAAGGCACAGGAAGTCGTCAATGAAATTACCGCCGCCGGCGGCCGCGCCATCGCCATCAAGGCCGACAGCGCCGATGCTGCCCAACTCAAGGCTGCGATCAACCAAGCCGCCGACACCTACGGCAAGATCGACATCCTGGTGAACAACGCCGGCGTACTGGCGCTGGGCAATGTCGCCGACGCTGAGTTCAGCCTCGAAGACATCGACCGCACCCTGGCCGTGAATGTGCGCAGCGTGATCGTCGCCTCGCAAGCCGTGGTCAAGCACATGGACAAGGGCGGCCGCATCATCACCATCGGCAGCACCAACTCCGACCGCATGCCCTTCCAGGGCGGCTCGATCTACGCCATGAGCAAGGCTGCCATCGTCGGCCTGACCAAGGGCCTGGCCCGCGACCTCGGCCCGCTCGGTATCACCGTCAATAACATCCAGCCGGGTCCGATCGACACCGAAATGAATCCGGCCAACAGCGATTTTGCCGAAAGCCTGCTCGGCCTGATGGCTTCGGGTCGCTACGGCACGGTGGAAGAAGTGGCCAGCTTCGCGTCGTATCTCGCCGGCCCCGAAGCGGCTTACATCACGGGTGCAAGCCTGCTGATTGATGGTGGGTTTGCTGCTTGATTGGTGTCGCTTAAAAGGGCAGTAATAGATTTGATACGAAACAAATCTAAGCTGCCCTTTTACTTTTGGAGCAGGTATTTTGGTGCAAGCTACTAAGTGGAAGGTTTTAGGTTTTCGGTTGGTCTTGCAATGAGCTTACGATCGCCGATAGGGCTAATAAGGCGTTGGATTCTGGCTGGGCAGGGTTAAGTATCTTGTCCGTTATTTCGT
>DATMTO010000279.1:0-2589 GCA_035564055.1 Rhodocyclaceae bacterium
GTTGGCGGCATCGAAAAGGCTCAGCGCCTTGTCAAATCGATCCTGCTGGAAACAGGTGCTGTCCGGATTCAAGCTCACAGTCGAAAACTCACGGAAACAGGGTCTTTCCTGGCAAAAGATTGCGGAAACCCGGGAATTATATAGCGCCCGGTGACGGCCTGCGGGGGTAGCGAAGCTGTCCGTTTCGGTGCTTGAGGCCGCACCACTCCGCACCAAAGCAAGGCAAAAAAAGCCCGCACGCACCAGTAGCGTGCAGCCACCCTCGACACTCGCCCGGCAAACCTTGCAAATTCAATGCATGTTTTGAATCGAGCAGCTTGGCATAGTGCTTGCAGAAGGAGCTCAGCTACCCCATAAAGAATCATGGCTGAAACCAAATCCACCTGTTGTTACTGCGGCGTCGGCTGCGGCGTCATCATCGAACACGAAGCCGGACAGATCACCGGCGTGCGCGGCGACCCTGACCATCCGGCCAATTTCGGCCGCCTGTGTACCAAGGGCTCGACCCTGCACCTGACGGCCGCACCGGAAACCCTGCCTCTGCGCGCGCTGTATCCGGAATTCCGCGCCGAGCGCAGCATGCCGCGCAGCCGCATCTCCTGGGATGCCGCGCTCAATCATGCCGCCGACAAGTTCGCGCGCGTGATCCAGGAGCATGGCCCCGATGCCGTCGCCTTTTATATCAGCGGCCAACTGCTGACCGAAGACTATTACGTCTTCAACAAGCTGGCCAAGGGTCTGATCGGCACCAATAACGTCGATACCAACTCACGCCTGTGCATGTCTTCGGCCGTGGCCGGCTACAAGGCGACGCTCGGCGCCGACGCCCCGCCGACCTGCTACGAAGACTTGGACACCGACTGCCTCTTCATCACCGGCTCTAACACTGCCTTCGCCCACCCCATCGTGTTCCGCCGCATCGAGGACGCAAAGAAGGCGAATCCGGAGATGAAGATCATCGTCGCCGACCCGCGCCGCACCGATACGGCCGAGCTCGCCGACCTCTACCTGCCGCTGCTGCCCGGCACCGACATTGCGCTCTATAACAGCATGCTGCACGTGATGCTGTGGGAAGACCTGATCGACGAGGACTACATCCGCGAGCACACGACGGGTTTCGCCGAGCTCAAGCAGCTGGTCCGCGAATACTCACCCGAAACCATGGCCGGCGTCTGCGGCGTACCGGCCGCCGACATCATCGCCGCGGCGCGCATGTTCGCCGCCCGCGGCAAGCGCAGCGTGTCGCTGTGGTGCCAAGGTCTCAATCAATCCGCCCACGGCACGCACAACAATGCCGCGCTGATTCATCTGCATCTCGCTACCGGCAAGATCGGCTCACCGGGGAATGGCCCCTTCTCGCTGACCGGCCAGCCCAACGCCATGGGTGGCCGCGAAGTCGGCGGCATGGCCACCCTGCTCTCTGCCCACCGCGACCTCGCCAATCCCGAGCACCGCGCCGAAGTGGCGAAACTCTGGGGCATCCCCGAAGTGCCGGCGACGCCCGGACTGTCTGCGGTCGAGCTGTTCAAGGCCGTCGGCGAAGGCAAGATCAAGGCGCTGTGGATCGCCTGTACCAATCCGGCCCAATCGATGCCGGAGATCAACAAGGTGGTCGAGGCCTTCGACGCTTGTGAGTTCGTCGTCGTACAGGAGGCCTACAACAACACCGACACTACCGATCTCGGCGACCTGATCCTGCCGGCTGCGAGCTGGGGCGAAAAGGAAGGCACGGTCACCAACTCCGAACGCCGCATTACCCGAGTACGTCAGGCTGTCGAGGCCCCGGGCGAAACCCGTCCCGATTGGCAGATCATGGTGGACTTCGCGCTCAGATTGGGAAAAGCGCTGGGCAAGGCCGAGCTGGCCCAACAGCTGTTCCCCTACACCACGCCGGAGTCGGTGTTCAACGAACACCGCGAAACCACACGCGGCCGCGATCTCGACATCACGGGCATCAGCTACGCCATGCTGGAACACGAAGGCCCGAAGCAATGGCCCTTGCGCGAAGGCGAGCAGAACGGCAAGCAACGTCTCTATTCCGACGGCGTGTTCGCCACCCCCGATGGCAAGGCGCGCTTCCTGCCGACCAAGCATCTCGGCACCGTTGACGTCATCGACGCGCGCTTCCCCCTGCGCCTCACCACCGGCCGTCTGCGCGACCAGTGGCACGGCATGAGCCGCACCGGCAGCGTCGCGCGCCTGTATGCGCACGAGCGCGAGGCCGTGATCGAACTCAATGTCAGTGATATGGCGCGGCGCAGCCTCAAGGACGGCGACCTGGTCAAGGCGGCCAACAAGCGCGGCCAGATCGTGGTGCGCGTACGTGCCAGCGAGAGCCTGCGCCCGGGCCTGGCCTTCATGGCCATGCACTGGGGCCGCCATTTCGTCGACAACGGCGGCGCCAATGTGCTGATGCCGCAGACTTACGACCCGACCTCGAAACAGCCTGAACTCAAGCACACCTCCATCCGTGTCGAAAAGTTTGATCCCCAGTGGCGCCTGGTCGCCATGTGTCGCGCCGCACCCGGCGATCAGCCCGGCGCCAGCGCCACCGACGTGATGGCACGCCTGCCGCGCCTGCAAGCCTGG
>DATMTO010000280.1:0-10148 GCA_035564055.1 Rhodocyclaceae bacterium
GTTCTGGACCAGGTTCAGGTCAAGTTGGCCTTCGTCGTCGTCGTTGCTGACCTTGGCGCTGGGCTTGTTGCGCGCATCCTCGATGCCAGTCAGATATTCCGCAGTGATGTCACCGGTGATGTAATTACCGTCGAAGCAGGAAGTCTCGAATTGGGCAATGGCCGGATTAAGCGACTGCAGCGCCTTCTTGAGATCATCAAGGTCTTGGTAGATCAGCGCATCGGCGCCGATCTCGACACGGATCTGCTCCTCGGTGCGACCGCTGGCGATCAGCTCCTCGCGCGAAGGCATATCGATGCCATAGACGTTGGCATAACGCACCGGCGGCGCGGCCGAAGCCATGTAGACGTTGAGTGCGCCGGCCTCACGTGCCATCTGCACGATCTCGCGGCTGGTGGTGCCGCGCACGATGGAGTCGTCCACGAGCAGCACGTTCTTGCCCTTGAACTCCTGGGCAATCGCATTGAGCTTCTGGCGCACCGACTTCTTGCGCGTGGCCTGACCCGGCATGATGAAGGTGCGGCCGATATAGCGGTTCTTGACGAAACCCTCGCGGTACGGGATATCCAGACGCGCAGCCAGCTCCATGGCCGACGGGCGGCTGGAGTCGGGGATCGGAATCACCGCGTCGATCTTCAACTGCGGCATGGTGTGCTTGATCTTGTCGGCCAGAAACTCGCCCATCTTGACGCGGGTTTCGTACACCGACATGCCGTCCATCAGCGAATCCGGTCGGGCCAGATAGACGTACTCGAACATGCAAGGTGCATGCAGGGTCTTGTCGGCGCACTGGCGGCTCTGGAAGTTGCCATGCACGTCGATGAGGACGGCCTCGCCGGGCTCGACGTCGCGCAGGTATTTGAAGCCCAGCGTATCGAGGGCAACGCTTTCCGAGGCCACCATGTACTCGGTACCGGCCGTGGTCTCGTTCTTGCCGATGACCATGGGGCGGATGCCGAATGGATCGCGGAAGGCGAGCATGCCGTAACCGGCGATCATCACCAGCACGGCGTAGGCGCCCTTGATGCGACGATGCGTACCGGCGACGGCCTTGAAGATTGCCTCGGCGTCGACCTGATATTGCTTGCTCGAAACCTGCAGCTCGTGCGCGAACACATTCAACAGCACCTCGGAGTCCGAGTTGGTGTTCATGTGACGCAGGTCCTGCAGGAACATGTCCTGACGGAGCTGGTCGGCATTGGTGAGATTGCCGTTGTGCGCCAGCATCAGGCCGAACGGCGAATTCACGTAGAAGGGCTGCGCCTCCGCCGCGTTGTAAGCAGATCCCGCGGTCGGATAACGGCAATGGCCGATGCCCCAGTTACCGACGAGGTTGCGCATGTGGCGGGTGCGGAACACGTCGCGCACCAGCCCCGGGCCCTTGTGCATGTGAAAGCGGCCTTCAGCAGCCGTGGCGATGCCGGCGGCATCCTGCCCGCGGTGCTGCAGCACCTGCAGCCCGTCATAGAGCAGTTGATTGACCGGCGTCTTGGCGACGACTCCGAGAATACCGCACATACCTCACCTACCTTCGCAAAACGGAACAGCGCGGGCTGTTCCTTATCGATACTTGATCTTTCGGGCCATGGTTTCCGGCATCCACGGTTTCATTGCCAGCACCGCCGTTTCCAGCGGCAGCGCAAACACCGCATCACGCCACCAAGGCTCTCTGGGCAGCGGGGTCAGCCCGCCCAGCATTACGCAAACCAGAACCACCAGAACGCCACGGGCTATCCCGAATATGGCGCCGAGCATGCGATCTATCAAGCCCAGACCGACCGCACGCAGTAAAAACGACACGACCAGCCGGGCAATACCCACCACGACCAGCACCCCGACGAATACGGTCGCAAAGCCCGCCAGGTACTGCATGCTCCTGTCGTGCATCAGGCTTGCGTAAAAACCGCTCACCGGCAGCGCAAACTCGCGCGCCACAAAAAACGCCAGCACCCAGGCCGCAATGGCCAATATCTCGCTCACCACACCGCGCCACAGGCCCAGCAACAACGAGGCGGCAATCACCGCCAATACTGCATAGTCGAACCAGGTCACAGCGTTTTACTTGAGCGCCTTATTTGGGAGCCACAACACCGCCGGGAGGGCCGCCCGCACCGATCTGCTTCAAGCGGGCCTGCGCCTTTTCGGCGGCTGCCTTGGAGCTGAACGGACCGGCGCGCACGCGAATGCGCTCGCCCTGCGGCGTCGTTACTTTTTCAGTGTAGCTGGGATAGCCGAGTTCCTTGATCTTGCCTTGCAGGACTTTGACGTTGCCGGCCTCGGCGTAGGCGCCCAGCTGGAGCACCCACTGGCCGGCGTCGGCCTTGGTCGGCTCGGGCTTGGTCTCGTGCTTCGGCACATCACCGCCGGCGAGGATCTTTTCAGCGCGCAGGGCTTCCGCCGACTTGGTGTCTGGCTTCGCTTCCGGCTTGGGGGTCTCGGGCTTGGCTGCAGGTTTGGGCTCGACCGGCTTGAGTTCGGCCCTGGGGGCCGCCTCGGAATCGGCAACGATCTCGGGCTTGGGTTCGGGTTTCGGCTCAACGAGCTTCTTGGCCTCGGTTACCGGCGGCAGGGGCGTGGCGCTGGTGGCGCCGGGCAGCACACGGGATGTGAAGCTGCCGCCGTCCTGGCTGGGGATACGAACCTGAATGTCTTGCTGCGGAGGGCGCGGCTCGTGGTCCATGACCACAGGGAGGACAATCGCAGCCAGGAGCGCCAGAGCCACCGCACCGACGAGGCGACGACGCGCACGCTTTTTAAGCTGAAGATCGCTATCGGGTGCCGCTGTGTTTTCCGTCATGAGCCTTTTGAGCCTTTGAGCCTGTCGGGGCCGTGGGGGGTGCGGGAATCCAGCACATCCGCCACGGTCAGGAAGGAACCGAAGACGACAATTCTATCATTTTCGGCCGCCATCTCCTTCGCATGTGCATATGCGGCCATCACCGTATCGAATTCAGCCTCGACAGTTTCGCCGGCCGCCTGCAGGCATTGCGCCAGCTCACTTGAAGTCGCGCCGCGCGGACCGCCCAAGGTGCACGGCAACCAACGCTCAATACGCCCGGTCAGAGCGGCGACGACGCCGGCCATGTCTTTGTCGCGCAGCATGCCGCAGACCGCCCAGGTGGTACCAAAGAAACCCTGGTCGAGCAGATTGTCGGCCAGCACGCGTGCTGCCTGAGGGTTGTGGGCGACATCCAGCACCGTGACCGGGCGCCCGGGCAGGGTTTGAAAGCGCCCCGGCAGTTCCACCGCGGCCAGACCCTGGCGGATCTCGGCCATGGACAGCGGCAGCCGATCCTGCAAGGTGTCGAGCGCGGCAAACACGACACTGGCATTGCCAAGCTGGCGATTGCCGCGCAAAGCCGGATAGGCCAGCCCACCGCGTTTGGCAGCATTTCTGCCCCACCACGACCACTGCCTTGTCTCTGTCTGGGTTTGATAGCCAAAATCACGGCCGATCAGCTGCAGGTCGGCGCCGATGACTTCAGCATGCTCGAGCAGCGTGTGCGGCGCATGGAAATCGCCGCAGATCGCCGGCTTACCGGTGCGGAAGATGCCAGCCTTCTCGAAACCGATCTTCTCGCGGGTATCGCCGAGGAAATCCATGTGATCGAGGTCGATGCCGGTGACGATGGCGCAGTCCGGCGCGTAGATATTGACGGCGTCGAGACGACCACCGAGCCCAACCTCGAGAATGATGGCATCGAGTCCGGCCGCGGCAAAAACCTCCCATGCCCCCAAGGTTCCGAATTCGAAATAGGTCAGCGGCACATCGCCGCGAGCTTCCTCAACCTTGGCGAAGGCTGCGCACAAAACCTCATCGCTGACTGGCTTGCCATTGATACGGACGCGCTCGTTGTAATGCAGCAGATGCGGCGAAGTATAGAGCCCGACGCGATAGCCGGCCGCCGTCAGAGTGGCCTCGAGCATGGCGCAGGTCGAGCCCTTGCCGTTGGTGCCGCCGACGATGATGACCGGACAAGTCTGCGTCTGCCCGAGCGCGGCCTTGACGACAAACAGGCGATCAAGCCCGAGCTCGATCGCCTGCGTGTGTTGTTGCTCGATATAGGCCAGCCAGTCGTTGAGCGTGGCCGGTGCTGCTGGCGACATGCAGTCCTTAGTTGGTGACGGCGGGTTGGCGTTGCAGCATGGTGAGGAGGCTGGCGAGACGGTCGCGCATTTCGCGACGGTCGACGATCTGATCGATCGCGCCCTTCTCCATCAGGAACTCGGAACGCTGGAAGCCGTCCGGCAGCTTCTCGCGCACGGTCTGCTCAATCACGCGCGGACCGGCAAAGCCGATCAGGGCGCCCGGCTCGGCCAGCACTACGTCGGAAACAAAGGCGAAGCTGGCCGATACACCGCCCATGGTCGGGTCGGTCAACACCGTAATGAAAGGCAGCTTGTGCGCGGCCAACTGAGTGGCGGCGGCACAGGTCTTGGCCATCTGCATCAGCGAGAACAGCCCCTCCTGCATGCGGGCGCCTCCCGAGGAGGTGAAGCAGACGAAGGGGCACTGCGCTTCGATGGCCGCACGCACGCCACGAACGAAACGCTCGCCAACGACCGAACCCATGGAGCCGCCCATGAAGTCGAACTCGAATACGGCGGCGACCAGCGGCACGCTCTTGACCGAGCCCTGCATGACAACGAGCGCGTCAGCTTCGCCCGTGTCTTCGTGCGCCGCCAGAATGCGGTCCGGATAGCGCTTACTGTCCTTGAATTTCAGGATGTCGGTCGGCAGCACTTCAAAGCCGATCTCGTAACGGCCTTCCGGGTCCAGCAGCGCGTCGAGGCGAGCGCGCGCCTTCATGCGGTGGTGGTGGCTGCACTTCGGGCAGACGCCCTGGTTGCCTTCGAGGTCGGTGCTGTAGAGAACAGCCTCGCAGGACGGGCACTTGCACCACAGGCCTTCGGGGATAGACTTCTTGACCCCTTCGACACGCTTGATCTTGGGCGGCAGTAGTTTCTGAATCCAGCTCATCTCTTCTCCTCTGGGCCGTAGCAACACGGCATCGGCCCGGGTATGGGTTTCACGAACATCAGCGATCCGGCGACTAATGGTCGTCAAGCGGGCGCCATTTTACCCGCTTTTATGATTTTCTTACCGCTTGCTGACTTTTCCGCCCTACTCCCGCCTTTTTCTGCGTGAGCCGGGCCGGCCAGGCTTACTTTTCGTCGAGGGCAGCACGAATGCCGCGCAGGAAGGTACGCACATTGGCCGGCGCGTCCGCAGCCCCGGAACGCTCGATCTCCTCAATGATGCGGCTACCGATCACCACGGCATCGGCGACGGCCCCCAGCTTCTTGGCACTCTCGGCATCGCGGATACCGAAGCCTACGCCAACCGGCATACCGACAATCTTTTGAATTTCGGGGATGCGCCGCGCCACTTCATCCAGATCCAGGTGACCGGCGCCCGTCACGCCCTTCAGCGACACGTAGTAGATATAGCCGGCGCCGATCTCGGCGACCTCGCGGAAACGCTGCTCCGAGGATGTGGGCGCCAGCAGGAAAATGGGGGCGATTTCATGCGCCTTCATGACCTTGGCAAACTCGACACACTCTTCCGGCGGATAGTCGACCACCAACACGCCGTCGACGCCAACCTCCTTGGCAGCCTTGGCGAAGTTCTCGACACCCATGGCCTCGATCGGATTGGCGTAGCCCATCAACACGACTGCGGTGTTGTCATTGACCTGGCGAAACTTGGATACCAGCTCCAGCACCTTGCGCAGGGTCATGCCCTTGGCCAAGGCACGCTCGGAGGCGCGCTGAATGGTCGGACCATCCGCCATCGGATCAGAAAACGGAACACCCAGCTCGATGATGTCGGCACCGCCGGCAACCAGGGCGTGCATCAGCGGGAGCGTGGTTTCGGGATCGGGGTCACCGGCCGTAATGAAGGGAATCAGAGCCTTGCGGCCGGTCGACTTGAGAATATTGAAGCGGACGTTTATGCGTTCCATGGCAACTCTGTCTGAAATTAGGGTTACAGCGGGGCTGCGGGATCGGTTCGCTACCGATGTAGGCGCGGGCGCCGAAATTTCAAGCGGCGCCCGGTGCCATCAGAAGGTAATGCCCGACTCCTCGGCCACCGTATGCATGTCCTTGTCGCCGCGGCCGGACAGGTTAACCAGCAGCACCTTGTCCTTGCCCAGCGTGGGCGCCAGCTTGGCCGCATGCGCCAGTGCATGCGAAGACTCCAGCGCCGGGATGATGCCCTCGAAGCGGCACAGGTCGTGGAAGGCCTGCAACGCTTCCTTGTCGGTGATGGTGGCGTACTCGGCGCGCTGCGAATCCTTGAGCCAGGCATGCTCGGGACCGACGCCCGGATAGTCGAGACCGGCCGACACCGAGTGGGTCTCGGTGATCTGACCGTCTTCGTTCTGCAGCAGATAGGTGCGGTTGCCGTGCAGTACGCCCGGACGGCCGAGGGTCAGCGAAGCCGAATGCTTGCCGGAATCGATGCCGTGACCAGCCGCTTCGACGCCGATCAGCTTGACGCCGGGCACATCGATGTACGGATGAAAAATGCCCATGGCGTTGGAGCCGCCGCCGACGCAGGCAATCACGGCATCTGGCTGACGCCCGACATGCTCGGGCATCTGCACCTTGCATTCGTCACCGATCACGGACTGGAAGTCGCGCACCATCATCGGATAGGGGTGCGGACCAGCCACGGTGCCAATGATGTAGAAGGTGTTATTGACGTTGGTGACCCAATCGCGCATGGCTTCATTGAGCGCGTCCTTGAGGGTCTTGGAGCCGGACTCCACCGGCACCACGGTGGCGCCAAGCAACTTCATGCGATACACATTGGCGGCCTGACGCTTGACGTCCTCGCTGCCCATGTACACCACGCACTCCATGCCGTAACGCGCGGCCACGGTGGCGGTCGCCACGCCGTGCTGGCCGGCTCCCGTTTCGGCGATCACGCGCGGCTTGCCCATGCGGCGCGCCAGCATGGCTTGACCGATGCAGTTGTTTACCTTGTGCGCACCGGTATGGTTGAGGTCTTCGCGCTTCAGGTAGATCTGCGCACCGCCGAGCAGCTCGGACCAGCGCTTGGCGTGATAGATCGGGCTGGGACGGCCGACATAGTGCTTGAGTTCGTATTCGAACTCGGCACGGAAAGCAGGATCGGCCTGCGCGGCAGCATAGGCATCGTTCAACTCCTGCAGTGCCGGCATCAGGGTTTCAGCAACGAAAATGCCACCGTAAGGACCGAAATGGCCCTTGGCATCCGGGAACGCGTACTTTTCAGACATCGGCTTCTTTAACTCCAGCGATAAACGCAGTGATCTTGGCGGCATCCTTGATGCCCTTGCTCAGCTCCACGCCGCTGCTGACATCGACACCAGCCGGACGCACGGCGCGCACGGCCTCGGTTACATTGTCCGGGCTGAGGCCGCCGGACAGCACGATGGGCAAGGGCAGATTCTTGGGAATCAAGGACCAGTCGAAGGTTTTCCCGCCGCCGCCATAACCATCGACAAAGGCGTCGAGCAGCAATGCCTGGGCTGAAGGGTAGCGGGATGCATATTCTAGCAAATCGAGGCCGGGCGCCATGCGCGCCGCCTTGAGATACGGCCGGTCGAACTGCCTGCAATAAGCCTCGTCTTCGATTTTTTCATCGCCGTGAAACTGGAGCAGATCAAGCGGCACGGCATTCAGCACCGTCCTCACCTCCTCCGCGGGCGCATTGACGAAGAGACCGACCAGACAGACATTTGGCGGCACCCAGCGTGCCAGCTCACGCGCCTTGGCGAGATTCACATAGCGCGGACTCGGCTTGTAGAACACCAGCCCGACGGCATCGGCACCGGCATCAATGGCATCGAGCAGGTCTTCCTTGCGGGTCAGGCCGCAAATCTTGATGGCGGTACGGGGCATGGTCAGAGCAGGCTGAAAGGCAGAGCAGCAGAGTCTGCGATTTTACCTGTCAGACCGAAGGATGCGTCGTAATCGACGCCAGCAAAATACAAACCCGCCGCCGAGAACGTTGGCGCCGCGACGTCACGGCTGGCACTGGCCAGCACCTCAGCGGCCCAGGCCGGCGGATGCGCGCGCTTGCCGACATAGACAAGCGTGCCGACGAGGTTGCGCACCATGTGATGCAGGAAGGCGCTGGCATGAAAATCGAAGATCAGCCAGTCGCCTTGCCGCTGCACGTCGGCCCGATACAGCGTCTTAATCGGGCTCTTGGCCTGGCATTCGGCGGCACGGAAGGCCGAGAAATCATGCTCGCCCAACCACAGCTGCGCGGCCGCCTGCATAGCCGCTGCATCGAGTGGCAGATGGTGCCAGCCGGCATAACGCGCCCACAGGGCTGGCCGCTGCGGGCGATTCAGCAGCACATAGCGATAGCGCCGGCCCTGGGCGGAAAAACGTGCGTGGAAGTCTTCGCTGACCGGCTGAGCCCAGCGCACCGCCACGGTCGTCGGCAGGTTCGCATTGACGCCGCGCACCCAGGCCGTGTCGGGGCGTGCGGCCGTAGTGTCGAAATGCGCAACCTGACACAGGGCGTGCACGCCGGCATCGGTACGGCCAGCGCAATGCACGCGCACGGGCTCGGCGGCAACGGTGCTCAAGGCGGCCTCAAGGGCATCCTGCACCGTTCGCCCGTCCGGTTGCGACTGCCAGCCATTGAAGGCACTGCCGTCGTACTCGATGCCTAATGCGATTCTGGTCAAAGCATCCCCGCAAACTCAAAAATAAAAACGGCTACGACTTGCGTCGTAGCCGTCGATGTTACGGCAGATCGGCTCAGAAACCGTGCTGGGCGAGCTTGCTGCGTGCGGTTTCCTGCTGCGCCGCCGAGCCTTCGGCAAGCACTTCCTGCAACAGCTCGCGCATGCCTTCGGTATCGCCCATTTCCTCGTAAGCCTGCGCCAGCTCTAGCTTGGTGCTGACCTCGGGGTTGTCCTCTTCAAGCGCAACGGCTGGAGCCTCAGGCGCCAGGGCCGGGGCTGCCGGCTTTTCGAGGTCAAGATTGATGTCGGCAAAATCGACGGCCGGATTGATGGCGCCGGGGGCCGGTGCGCTGGCAGCAGGCGTATCCAGATTGAAGTCGAAATCAACACTGTTGGTGGCAGCTGCAGGCGCAGAAGGTGCAGGTGCAGGCGTGGCAGGCAAGCCCAGATCGAACTCGATATCCATGGTCGGCGCAGCCGGTGCTTCGGCCGGGCTGATCGACGGCACTTCGAGATCCAGCGGCGGCGGTTCGCTAGCGGCCGGGGAACCCGACGTTGAATCCGAGCCAAGATCAAGGTCAAAATCCAGCGTCACCGGCGCAGGTTCGGGCGCGGAAATCGAGGCCGGCTCATCACCCAGATCCAGGTCGAAGCTTTGCACTTCCTCTTCAGCGACCGGTGCAGCGGCAGCCGGTTCAACCGCAGGCATGACCACGGTTTCGGCCTTGGACGGATCCATTGCAGCCATCTTGGCCAGTTGTCCCGGCGGCATAATGACGGTGCTGGTGCCAAAGGCATCCATGCTCAGCGTGTCGACCGGGCTCTGGGCATCGCCGTAAAGCGGATTGCCCGGATCGATGCCCTTGCCTAGCGCTGCGGCACGCTCCCAGTTGGCGCCGGCGCCACCGGTTTGCTGCTTGAGATCCTTGGCGACCTCTTCAAACGGCTTGATGCTCTTGCGGGCAGCATAAAGCTCCAGCAGCTTCAGATGCACCGCCTGACGGGTCGGCTCGGCCTTGATGGCCTCCAGCAGAATTTCCTCGGCCTGGGCATCGCGACCATAAGCCATGTACACCTCGGCCTCGGCGACCGGATCGACGCCGGCGGTACCTTCATTGCCGGTCAGGCTGGTCTGGCTGAAGCCCGAGGCCAGCGAGACGTTGTTGGTATCGACACTCTGCCCGCCGGTAGTACCGAACACAGAACTGGTCGAGCTCGGCTCGTCGAACTGACTGCCGGTATTGGCTTCCAGATCCTTGCGGCGCTTGTATTCGCGGAAGCCGAAGAAACCGCCGAGACCCAGCACGGCGGCAAGGCCGAGATAGACGAAGGAACCGAACTCTTCCATGAAGGTCGGCTCGGGCTCCGGCTCGGGCAGCGGCAATACGGCCTTCTTCTTGGGCGCAGGCGGCGCGGCCTCGGCCGGCTTGTCAGTTGGGGGCGCGGCTTCGGCAG
>DATMTO010000281.1:0-2014 GCA_035564055.1 Rhodocyclaceae bacterium
GGCTGCATCGCCAGCGGTCAAGCGGCCGCGCGCGGGCTATTGGCCTGGCTGAGCAAAAGCGCGTGAGATAATGGGGTTTTCCAGTCCAGCAGCACATCATGCCCATACAGTGGTTTCCCGGCCACATGGTCGCCGCGCGCAAGAAGTCCGCGGAGGTCATGGCGAGCACCGACGTCGTCATCGAAGTTCTCGATGCGCGCCTGCCCATGGCGAGCAGCAATCCGATGATCGACGAGCTGCGCCGTTTCCGCCAGCGCCCCTGTCTCAAGCTGCTGAACAAGATCGACCTGGCCGATCCGCACGTCACCAAACAGTGGCTCGATTACTTCAACGCGCAGCCGGGCGTGAAGGCGGTCGGGATCAGCGCCAAGAAGCCCGGCGACGTCTCGAAGATTCCCAATCTCTGCCAAAGCCTGGCGCCCCACCGCAGTGACGGCCTCAAGCCGCTGCGCATGATGATCATGGGTATCCCCAACGTCGGCAAATCGACGTTGATGAACACCCTGCTCAAGCGCCGCGTCGCCGCCGTCGGCGACGAACCGGCGGTGACAAAGTCGGTACAGAGTCTGGAAATCAATTCGCGCATGACGCTGACCGATACGCCCGGCATGATGTGGCCGAAAATCGAGCACGACAGCGATGGCTTCATGCTTGCAATTGCCCATGCAATCGGCCGCAATGCAGTGATCGAGGAGGAAGTCGGCGCCTTCCTGGGCGATATCCTGCTGGCCCGCTATCCCAAGCTGATCACCGCCCGCTACGGCTGCGCCACGGAAGGCCTGGACGGCATCGGCGTGGTCGAGGTGGTGGCGAAGAAGCGCAATTGCCGCATGACGGGCAAGGGCCGCAACCATGAGCTCGACTTGGAAAAGGCGGCCATGATCCTGCTCACCGACTTCCGCGACGGCATCCTCGGCCGCATCAGCCTGGAAACCCCGCAAACCCGCGCCGCCATGCTGGCCGCTGCCAAAGCCGCGGCGCAGACGCCGAAAGGTGCGGCGGACGCCCCCGCAGAAGACGCAGCGGGAAGCTGAAAAACCCTATGCAACATCCGCTTACAGGGCTTTTTGCGTAAATCGCGTCAACCTCGCGCCAACGCTGTCGTTATTGGCTGTAGGAGGTTCATCATGAACAACAGCCAGCAACAGCAAGCCCAGCAATTTGCCCAGCAGCAGCAAGCTGCGCCGGCGAGCGCCCAGAAGCAGACGGCCGGCCAGACGGCCGCCAACGACGAAGTCGCGCAGGTCGCCCAGCTCGGCTACAACTAGCCGCCCAAGTCACCCGCACACACTGCGGGAAAAGCCTGCCCCTAAGCGGACAGGCCTGTAGTTACAAGGCCGTGGATACAGGCCCGCCAAGCCCGCTACAACTGAGCGGCCTTGAAGGTATTGCACTGGCGGACATCGCCGCTGTCGAACCCCTCCTTGAACCAACGGACGCGCTGCTTGCCACTGCCGTGCGTAAATGAATCGGGCACCACCGCCCGGCCGGCCGAACGCTGCAGCGTATCGTCGCCGATCTGCGAGGCCGCATTCAGCGCTTCCTCCAAATCCCCGCTGTCCAGAATCTTGCGCGCTTCCTGGGCGTGATAGGCCCAGACGCCGGCAAAACAGTCCGCCTGCAGCTCCAGCCTGACCGAGAGCGCATTCGCCTCCTTTTCCGAAGCCCGACGGCGCAGGTTCTGGACCTTCTCGGAAATACCCATCAGGTTCTGCACATGGTGGCCGACCTCATGCGCAACAACGTAGGCCTGGGCGAAATCGCCGGGGGCGCCGAGGCGGGTTTTCATCGTCTGGTAGAAACCCAGGTCGATATAAACCTTCTCGTCGGCCGGGCAGTAGAACGGCCCCATGGCTGACTGGCCGGTGCCGCAGGCGGTTGGCGTCGCGCCGGTGAACAGGACCAGACGCGGATCGCGGTACTGGGCGCCCTGCTTGCGGAAAATGTCCTGCCACACATCCTCCGTATCGGCGAGAA
Source organism: Rhodocyclaceae bacterium (assembly GCA_035564055.1). Lineage (GTDB taxonomy): Bacteria > Pseudomonadota > Gammaproteobacteria > Burkholderiales > Rhodocyclaceae. The sequence continues at coordinate 1,978 of DATMTO010000281.1, forward strand.
CGACAGAGACGAACCTGGCCATCTGGTCGTCGGCCGG
>DATMTO010000282.1:0-11047 GCA_035564055.1 Rhodocyclaceae bacterium
GCCTTGCCGCCCGAACAGACCAAGTGGCGCCCTTTCGGCGGCGCCGACCTGCCGCCGGCGCATATCGGCTTGGCGCTGGCCTCGCCGGTGCTGGCCATGCAGGAGGGGACACGCCAGGTCAAGATCTCGCTGGCCCTGAGCAATCTCGATGGCGCGCTACATACCGCCACCGCCCTGACCGAAGCTTTCGAAGCCTACGTCACCGGCCCCAAGGGCTGGCTCGGGCCTTTCGACCTCGGCGGCAGCCTCAACGGAAGCACGCTCAAGCTTGCCTTCACGCTGCAAGTCACCGATGCCGCTGTGGTCGGCTACAGCGCCGCCGTCCATGGTGCCAGCTTCTCGACTCAGGCGCCGCTGGTCCAGCTGTTGCTGAAGCCCGATGCCGGCCTGCGCTACGCCGATCTGGAAAATCTCGGCCTGGGCGTGGCGCAGATTCAGGTCGACGTCTCGGGCCTGCTGAGTGTGGCACTGGAGAACGACAACGGCAGCCTCAATCCCAAGAAGGCCTTCCAACCTTTCGGCGCGCAACCGGTAGCGGGATCGCGCTTCATGATCGGTAGCAGCGAAGCCCTGTCCAAGCACCTGCTTGATCTCAAGGTCTATCTAGGCTGGCAAGGCGCGCCGGCCAATCTGTACAGCTATTACGAAAACTACGCCCATCGCAGCCGCCTCAACAACGGCGTCAATGCCCGCCTCGTCTATCAGGACCGCACCGGTCAATTGCAATCCGCCTCGCAGGACCTGATGGCGCGCGACGCCAATGGCGTCAGCACGCTCTCGCCCAATCCGCCGCCGCCCGCGCCGGCAGCCTATGCCAGCGAGGCCAACGAGCGCCGCATCTTTTCGCTGCTGCTATCTGGCAGCGGCGTGGGACGCTGGCTCGGCGAACGCTTCAAGATGCGCCGCCCGATCTACCTGCGCACCCACATACCGGCGCCGAGCCCGCGCAGCGGCTTCATCACAGTCTCGCTCGAAGAAGACTTCCTGCACGCCGACTACCGCAAGGAGTCGGTCCAGCATGCGGTGAACCAGGACAAGATCGTCCTGGCCGAGCCGTGGACGCCGACCGTGCAAAGCATCCAGCTCAGCTACAGCGCCATCTCGGACGCCGTGGACATGAGCGCTGATGACGAGAACGCCTTTGCCAGCCTCGACTTGCAGCTCTTCCACATCGGCTGCTTCGGCCAGCGCCGCGAACACGCCTTCATCCGGCGCCGGCTCGACTTTGTCGGCGACAAGCAATTGCGCCTGCTGCCGCACTATCCGAACCAGGGCGAGCTGCTGATCGGGCTTTCCGGACTGAAGGCCGGCGACGGCGTGAGTCTCCTGATGCAGGCCGCCGAAGGCAGTGCCGATCCGGAGCTGGCGGCGCAAAAACTCGAATGGGCGGTGCTCTGCGACAACCACTGGCGCACGCTGACGCCGCAGGAGCTGGTGCTCGACACCAGCAACGACCTGCGCACCACCGGCATCGTTTCCGTGACATTGCCGCATGAAAGCGACACCGACAACACCTGGCTGCCAGCCGGACGCATCTGGCTGCGCGCCGCCATCGCGCAGGACAGCGGCGCCGCCTGTCAGCTCATCACGGTCGCGGTAAATGCGGTGGAAGTTGCCTTTGTCGATCAGGGCAATGACCCGAAACATCTGGCCACGACGCTTCCTGCCGGCAGTATCGCCAAACTGAAAACGCCGCAGGCCGAGATCAAGAAGCTCAGCCAGCCCTACGCCGGCTTCGGCGGCGCTCCGACCGAAACGGCCGAACACCTGACCCGCCGCGCCGCCGAGCGACTGCGTCACCGCAATCGCTGCATCACGCCCTGGGACTACGAGCGCATGCTGCTCGAAGCCTTCCCCAGCGTGCATCGGGTCAAGTGCATTCCGCACGCCAGCGAGACGTCGTGGCTGGCGCCGGGCCACGTCATGCTGATCGCCATTCCCGATCTGCGTAATCAGAATGCCGTCGACAAGCTGCGTCCGCGCGTCGATCTCAATACGCTGACGCTGATGACGGAATATGCGCGGGCGCATTGCGGCATGCAAGTCAAGCTCAAGGTCAGGAACCCTGCCTATCAGCGTGTGCGCGCCGATTTCAAGGTGCGCTTCATGGCGGGCAAGCCGTTCAATTTCTATCGCAATGAACTTGAACAGGCGCTGATCCGCGCACTCTCGCCCTGGGCCTTCGACGCCACGCGCGAGATCACCTTCAGCGGCAGGCTCTACCGCTCGGTGCTGCTCGACTTTGTCGAAGAACTTCCCTACGTCGATTTCGTCAGCGACTTCAAGCTTGGCATCGTCGATGACGCCGACGTGTTGCACGACGCTGCCGATATCGCCGCCGCCACCCCCGATGCCATCCTGGTTTCGGATACCACGCACACGATCAACGAGATTCCTTGAAAGCATGCTGCTGACACCCGTCATCTCCCGTGCCACCGCCGCTGATCCTGCGCTGGATCAGCGGCAACTTTACGCCCAGGGCCTGGACGGCATTCGCCGCCTATCGCGCAAGCTGTGGACCGACCACAACGCGCACGACCCGGGCATCACGACGCTGGAGCTGGCCTGCTACGCGCTGACCGAACTCAGCTACCGCGCCCAGTTCGCGGTCGAGGACCTGCTCGCGACCGAGGCCGACAACGCCGGCACGATGGCGCAGCAGTTTTTCACGGCGCGGCAGATCCTGCCGAACCGTCCGCTGACGACGCTCGACTACCGGAAAATCCTGATCGATCTCGACGGCGTCAAGAATGCATGGATACAAGCAGCCGACCGACGCATCTACGCCGACACGATCAAAGCCAAGCTGCTGGCCGAAGACTCCGGCCAGCCCGGGGTGCGGCCAATCGATATCCAGGGTCTGTATGCGGTACTGGTCGAATACATGGACGACGTCACGACCAAGGCGCAGAAGCAGGCTATCGACAAGACCATACGCACAGCGCTGAACGCCAACCGCAATCTCTGCGAACTCTTCACGACCATAGGCGAAGTCGGCCAGCAGTTCTACGCGCTCTGCGCCGAGCTGGAAATCGAAGCGGCCGCCGATCAGGTCGAGATTGCCGCGCAGATTCGTTTCCAGATCCAGCGCTACCTCGCTCCGCCCGTGCACTGTCACAGCCTCGCCACCATGCTGGCGAAGACGCATGCCGATGGCAGCCCTTACACCGTGCCCGAAATCTTCGAAGGTCCGGCGCTCGCGCACGGCTTCATCGATGACGCTGAACTCGATGCCGCCGACCTGCGCAGCGAAATTCGCCTGTCCGACGTCATCAGCATCATCATGGACATCCCGGGCGTACGCGCCGTGCGCGACATCGTCGTCAATGCGCTAGTGCTCGAGGAGGGCGTTTGGGAAGCGGTGGAAGCGCCCGACAAATGGCGCCAGCAAGTACCGGCCGGCGTGCAGCCGCGCCTGTCGGAGGAAGTCGGCCGCTTCGTCTTCTACAAGCGCAATGTGCCGGTGGTGGCCGATCCAAGCAGGGTCTCGGATCGCATCGCAGCGCTTGAGGCCGAGGAAAAGGCGGCGCTCGAAACCGTCAACGAGGAAGACCTGCCCATCCCGCTCGGCAAGGCTCGCGATATCGCGCATTACCATTCCTTCCAGCAGCACTTCCCGGTCATCTACGGCTTGTCGGCGCAGGGCTTGAGCACGCAGGATCCGCAGCGCAAGGCGCTGGCATTGCAGCTCAAGGGCTATCTGCTTTTCTTCGACCAGATCATGGCGAACTACTTTGCGCAGCTCGCACAGTTACGCAAGCTGTATGCACACGATTACGCAGACGCCTACGAGACCGATCCGGAAGCCGCACGCACCTGCTTCGCACAGCGGGTCGAAACAATCCCCGATTTCGCCAAGGTCTATGGGATCGGCACGGACGTGGCGAAGCTGCAGGCGCTGCTCGAGGATGCAGATGCCGCATTGGTACGCCGCAACCGCATTCTCGACCACCTGCTCGCCCGTCTCGGCGAGGAGTTCCACGACTACGTCGCGATCACGCAATCCGCCTTCGGCAATCCGGGCAGCCAGCAGATGGCCGCAGATGCCCTGGCAAAAGCCAATTTCGTCGCCGACTATCCGAAGCTGGGCGCAGAACGCAGCCTCGCCTACAACGACACGCTGCAGGACGCCGCCGCCCTGTGGAACTCATACAACGTCTCCGGGCTGGAGCGCCGCCTGTGCCGGCTGCTCGACATCAGCAATTTCTCGCGGCGCAATCTGAGCACCGTCTCCTACGACACCTACACGGAGATCGACTCGACACCCGGCGACGAATACCGCTTCCGCGTCAAGCACCCGGTCACGAACAAGATTCTGCTCTCGAGCAGCACCCACTACGCTACGCCGGAACAGGCACATGCGGAGATGGAACAGGCCATTACCCTGGCCCAGCAGCCGGCGGCCTATCAGCGCAAGACGACGGTAGACGGCAAGCACTACTTCAATATCGTCGACGGCAGCGACGTGATCGCACGGCGCATCGAGTATTTCGTCGCCGAGGATGAAATGGAGGCCGCGATCTCGCTGCTGATCGCCCATCTGCGCGAGTACTACAGCGGCGAGGGCATGTACCTGATCGAAAACATCCTGCTGCTGCCCGAGGAAAAAGACGACCCCTTCCTCGACATCTGCACCGATCCCGGCTGTACCGACTGCGCCGACGACGATCCCTACTCCTATCGCCTGCATTTCATCCTGCCCGCCTACGCCGGCCGTTTCCAGAACATGGATTTCCGCCGCTTCGTCGAGGAGACCATACGCCAGGAGACGCCGGCCCACATCCTGCCCAAGGTGTGCTGGATCGACAGCGACAACATGGCCATGCTCGAAGGGCCCTATCGTGACTGGGTATCGCTGCGCTCGGGCGCCACCAGCGCCGATCGCAAGGCCAAGATTCAGGCGCTGATCGATGCGCTGCAACACGTCAAGAACGTCTATCCCACCCGGCTGCTGCACGACTGCGGCAGCGACGAATCCAAACCGCCCTTCATTCTCGGCCAGAGCGCGCTGGGAAGCGAAGGTATGAAGAAGGAGTAAATCGTGGCCGACCCCGTCCAGACCCATCTCAGCCTCGAAAACCTGGCCACCGAATACAGCGTGTTCGAGCCGGACCAGGTGCTGACCGAAGCCCAGCTCAACACGCTGTCGCGCTATTTCGACGACCAGGATCGCCTGACGCGCGTTGAGTTGCTCGGCGTCGGCATCGTCGGCGGTCTCAACGTAGTACGCGCCGCCAACAAGGTCGTCGTCGGCAAGGGCGTCGGCATCACCACCGATGGCGATCTGATGCTGCTCGGCGCGGACACCACCTACGATTGCATCAAGCCTTACGACGAGACGGCGCCGGTATACAAACCCTTCTACGACGGCAGCAAGATGATGACGCTGTTCGAACTGGTCAAGGAGGGCGAGAGCGACGTGCGCAAACAGGCTATGAACACCCTGCCCGGCAATCTCGCCGACTATGCCGTGATCTTCTACATGGAGAGCTACGAGCAGGACCACGATCTCTGCAGCGGCACCGACTGCGACAATCTCGGCCTGTCGGCAGTCAACACGCCGCGCCTGCTGCTGGTGGGAAAGGCCGATGCGCTGAAGCTGCTGAAGTCATTGACGACTGCCAGCGCCGCTGCGGCACAGCTGACCTATATCGCGGCCGACCGCATCAAGCTGAACGCCAGTATCGACAGCACCGGCAAGCTCGCCACTGCCTACCTCGGGACCTGCACCAATATTCACAACAAGCTGCTGCAGACGCTCAACTCGCTCAACACGCTGCTGCCCGGCCTGGTTGTCGAACAGTTCGGCAGCAATCCCATCGGCGGCTGGATCGCCAAGCTCAACAGCCTCAATACCCAGTTCGCCAATCCATCCAACGCCGCCAAACCGTCGATCCAGTACTACTACAGCTTCCTCAAGGATATCGCAGAGACCTGGGACGACCTTCGAACCCAGTTATTTGCCAACGACAGCGTGCTCTGTCCGGACCTGATGGCTTTCCCCAAGCATTTGCTGCTGGGCTCGCTAAGCGCGCCGCAGGAGTTGCGTACGTCCCTCTATCCGTCGCCACTGACCAGCGACTCGCGCATTGCCCGCGAGCATGTCCGCTTCCTTGTATCGAAGCTGCATGTGATGTTCAACACCGTGACGCTGCCGGTGGCTGTCGTACCGATGCCCGTGCCTGTCCCGGCGCCCGGCTCACCCGCCAACCCAATCCGCATCACCCCCAGCCGCGACGAACATATCAGTATCGAGGAACGCGCTATTCCGTTCTACTACGTCGACAGCGGAAGTTTCCACATCCAGCCGTTCTGGAGCTACGAGCTCAGCGCCAACCAGTCAGCCGAGCGAACCACCGCCTATCGCTGGGCCGACTATGCCGGCAAGGCAGCGCCCGACTTTTTCGCCACCCAGATCGGGCGCAACGACTTCTTCCGCATCGAAGGTCATCAGGGCCTGAACGTTACCACTGCGCTCAACAGTCTCAAGACGCTGATCGAAGCGCACAACCTGCCCTTCATCGTGCGCGCCGTACTGCTGCACAACGACAAGAAGAAGATCGTCATTCGCCCGCCGCGCTATCGTGACCTGCATCGCATTCACTACATGCTGCGCAAGGAAGTCTCGGCACAGCTCGACTACGGCAAGGCCTTCAGCGACAAGTTCAGCAAGGATCTGATCGCCGCCGCCGGCAAGACGATTCCCGCCAATGTCGGCGGCAAGGCCATCACGACCTACGCAACCGAGCAGAACAGCAAGGTCGTGAATGCCGTCAACAAGGCGTCGCCGGCCGTTTCACAGAAGAAGTACAGCAGCTACCGCCAGAGCATGGGCAGTCAGAGCGGCAACTGGAAAGCCGACTACAAGGAAGCGGTGGATGCCGCCGGCAACTACAAGCGCGAGGTCGGTGACGTATTGCGTACCGACTTCTCGACGCCCTTCGACACCATGGTCGTCAGCAATCAGAGCGCCTGGCTCAACTGGCTGGACATCATCATCGACAAGCACGAGGACCGCGAGGACGACAAGCTGCTGCTGCCCGCCTTCTTCAAGCAGCACCCGGGCATCTCGCATTGCGGCGGCGTGGCGCGCGGCGGCACCTTCGTCCTCGTGTACGACGACAGTGCCAATATTGTCGCCGACTTCATGCTGCCCTACTACGCGCCTGAGCTCGGCGAAGCCGAGCCGGACGACGAACCCGACCTGCCATGGCCCGACTTCCGCCTGCCGGACGACATTCTCGACAAGGGCATCAAGCTGATCGAACCGCCGGATATCCGCTGGGGCAAGGATCTCGCCGATCTTGCCGACAAGCTCAAGGGCGAATGGAAGATGGATCTCGACATCCAGACCAACTACATGGACTTCTTCACCCACAACATCGAGACCATGGGCGATATCTTCAGCAAGTTCAATATCGGTAACGTCACTTATCCGGGTAACTTCGGTGACGTCAATGTCCTGCCCAACACCGGCGACTCGATGATGGACTCGCTGCTCGGCCTCATCACCAACGGTCGCAAGCAGGTCGAGCAGGTCATGGCCATCCTCGCCAAGGAAAACCTGCCCGAGATCGAACGCGGCCAGGCCGAGAAGGTACTCGATGACCTTCAGGCCACGCTGGCGACAAACATCAACATTGCTACCGGCTACATGGTCAATGCCGGCCTCGACATCGGCGTCGGCCAGAAAGGCTCGGCAGCCGTAACCATCATCGGGGACGGCATGCGCACGATCACCAACGACAAGGCCAGGAGCCAGCTCAAGAGCGGCCTCAACAAGGCGATCGGCAATGCGCCGACGGGTCAGCGCGGGCAGCTCAACATCATGATGAACATCGGCGGCTTCGGTTTCTGAAATGAACGCGCATCATCATATCCGCCGTCAACGCTGGCGCCTGGGCGCCAGCAACGCCGAAGCCGCCTTTGCCATGCGCAGCCTGTTGCGGCAAGAGCTCGATACGCTGAATCAGGTATTCGAGCGGGCGCTTGACGTCGCCTGTCCAGATCAGGAGGTCATTCACATCCCCAGACTGGAGCTGAATCTTCGCATCGCGGGCCACGACGCCCTGTTCGAACAGCTCAGTCTGGCGCTGGCAGAGCAGCTAGCCAGCCTGTCCACAAGAACAAGCAAAGGTACGCCGCAGCGGCTGCCTCAGGCAGTACAGCGACGACACAGCCTGCTGCAATTCCTGCGTACAGGAACGCTCGAATGGTATGCACTAGCGACCGATGACCCGAGCTCCGCCCGCCTGCTGGCCGAGGAACTCGAAACATGGCTCAACGAAGGCCCACGCGGCCGGCAGACCTTGCTCGCCAGTGCCCCCGAGGCGCTCGACGACGCCATCACCTTTTTTCTGCGCCTGTTCAATCTTCTGCCCGATCAGGACCGCCGCGACCTCATGCAGGAAACCTGGGAAGCTCTCCTTGCGGGCGGTTCGCCGCAGGAGGCGTCACACGGCACGCTTGTGCAAGCCTTGGCAAGCCTGTCGAACACGGGTCGCAACGCCTACGCCAGACGCTATCTGCACGCCCTTCAGCTGGCCGTATTGACCATCAGGCAGCAGGTCAGCGGCGAACAAATCGCCATGCAACTGCAGGATGCGCTCGGCACGGAAGCAGCCCGGCAATTTCTGACGCAGATATCCGGGCAGGGCCAGCGGCCGATCACCAGCCCCCTCATCGCGAACACTGCGGACGGCGATCCGCTGGCACAGCAACCAGGGCCGCTCCTTGCACCCCGGCCGCAGGTATCCGATGTCGAGGTGATGACGCCAACCCAGATGTTCCCGAGTGCCGCACCCCATGTCGGCGTACCGCTCGTGCCGTCTGACGTTTATGCGTCCTTGCATTCGGCCGATCAGGCCGAAACACCCGGCTTACGGGTGCACGCGGCCGGCCTGGTGCTGCTGCATCCCTATCTGCCACGCCTCTTTACCGCCAGTCGCATCGAATGCGACGAGATCGGCCGCATTGTCGGGACATCGCTACCGCGCGCCGCCGCGCTGCTGCACCGGCTGGCGACCGGGCGGGAGGAAATTCATGAATTCGAGCTCGGTCTGATCAAGCTCCTGCTGGGCCTGCCGGTCGAAGCGCCGCTAGCGGTTGTGCCTGGCCTGCTCGACGCCAGCGACGCCGAGGAATGCAACGCGCTGCTGGCTGCCGCCATTACGCACTGGTCGGCACTCAAGTCCACCAGCAGTGATGGCCTGCGCATTTCCTTCCTGCAACGCCATGGGCTGCTGCATGACAGCGGCGCTCATTGGCAATTGCACATCGAGTCGGAAGCCTTCGACGTCCTGCTCGCCCAGCTCCCCTGGAGCATCAGCCTGATCAAACTGCCATGGATGACCAAACCGATATTCACCGACTGGCCGACGCGCTGATTGCCAACGCTGCCGATCTCGAGCTCGAGCTCGACTGGCTGGCCGAAGTGCTGCATGCACGGCTGCTCGCCTACTTCGCCGAGCCTTCACAAAGCCCGCCCATGCCGACGCCAGCGTTGGCGCCGCCCGACTTGTCGGCCTCAAACTCGCCCTATGCCGACTTTCTGCGCGAGCACAATCTGACCGCCGGCGAACGCCTGCTACTGCTCCTAGCGCTGGTGCCGCACGTACGCCCGCAGCAGCTCGACGTGCTGCTGACCCGCAACGAAGTCACGCAGCGCGGGTTCACCGAGTTCGGTGGTGTGCCGAATACTGCCGGTGCTTTCCTGCCCACCGGCGAAACCGCGATCTTTCTGCTCGCTGGAGACGAACTGACGGAGCGACTCAACACCGCGCGCATGCTGGAACCGACGCAACGCCTGACGCGTCTCGAAGTGCTGCAGAGCGTCGGCGTCATGCCGGGTGACTCGGTGCTGAACGCGCCGCTGCAGCTGTCGCCGCGTTTCATTGGCTTGGTCACGCGCGGCCAGCCCATCGGCCCGGCCTTCGACCAGCACTTCCCGGCGCGCCGCGTTCACACCCAGATGGATTGGGCAGACCTGGTCCTGCCCGAAACCACCCTCAGTCAGCTCGAAGAAATTGGCGACTGGCTGCAGCATGGCCAGACGCTGTTGCGCGAATGGGGCATGGGCCAGCGCCTGCACCCCGGCTACACCAGCCTGTTCTTTGGCCCGCCCGGCACCGGCAAGACGCTGGCCGCCTGCCTGCTTGGCAAACGCTGCGAGCGCGAGGTTTATAAGATCGACCTGTCCATGGTCGTATCCAAGTACATCGGCGAAACCGAGAAGAATCTTGCCCGTGTCTTTGATCAGGCCGAGCACCGCGGCTGGATTCTCTTCTTCGACGAGGCCGACGCCTTGTTCGGCAAGCGCACGCGCGTCGATGACTCGCACGACCGCTACGCCAACCAAGAGGTGAGCTTCCTCCTGCAGCGCATCGAGGAATTCGACGGCGTGGTGATCCTCGCCTCCAACCTCAAGAGCAATATCGACGATGCCTTCCTGCGCCGCTTCCAGTCGGTCATTCACTTCTCCATGCCCAAGGCCGACGAGCGCCTGCGCATCTGGCGCGAAGCCTTCCCGAGCAGGGCACGGCTCGACGACGGCCTCAATCTGTCGCGCCTGGCCGAGCGGCACGAACTTTCCGGCGGCATCATCATGAACGTCGCCCGCTATGCCGCGCTGCGCACACTGGCCCGCGCCGACACCGACGCCACCATTCTCGCCGTCGACGTCGAGGAAGGCATACGCCGCGAACTGGCCAAGGAAGGGCGGGCGTTCTAGGCCCAGGGGCTCTCTGCCATGCCGGCGCCGACGCCCAAAACCGCTCCCGCCAAACCAGCGCCGGCGCGCCCTGTAGCGCCCGTTCGTCCGGCGACCGTACCCGCTACGAGTACCGCGCCGAAACCATCCGGTGCCCGCAAAGCAGATGTTGCCGGCCCCCACGCAGGACCCGCCGCGCCTGAGGCTGCGCCGCCGAAGCAGCTACAAAACCTGCCGCCCAGCCTGCGCAGCTTCGTTGCGCCGCCTTCGCCCACGGCGATCGCCCCGGCAACACCCGCTGCTATCGCGGCCAAGATGGACACTGCCCCTCGCTCCGAG
>DATMTO010000283.1:0-3670 GCA_035564055.1 Rhodocyclaceae bacterium
GCCCGCGGCACGCACACTGCGGCCAAAGCGGCCACCGTGCTGCCGGTGACGGTCTCGTACCCGGCCGCCGGCTTGATTTCGAGATTGACGGCGAGCTTCAGCTCGTCGCAGAGCGCCAGCGCTGCGACCAGCGTTGGCAGTGGCTCACCGGCATAGGCGGGATGGTGCGCCGCGCCGGCGTCAAGCGCCTGCAGCTCAGCCGCTGCGGTATCGGCAACACGCCCGGTCCCGTTGGTGGTGCGCTCCAGTGTCTCATCGTGAATGACCACCGGCACGCCGTCGCGGCTCAGCATGGCGTCGAACTCGACCGCCTTGACGCCAAGCCGGGCCGCGATGCGCAGCCCGGCCAGCGTATTCTCCGGCGCCAGCGCCCCGCCGCAGCGGTGTGCGATCAGGCGGGGATAGCGCCAGGCGCCCATGCTACTTTTCTTCGCCGCTGTTATAGCGCCGCATGGCATCGTCGAGCGCCTGCATGGCCGGCTTCTTGTTGGTCCAGACAGTCTCGACTTCCTCGTCGAGAATCCGGCGCATGCGGCTGCGCGAAACCTCGTTGCGGATCACACCGCTGTCCTTCTGCGTATTGGACAAACGCTTCTCGGCGGACTCCAGAATGCGGGGATTGAAGGCGCCCGCCTCCTTCAACGCCACCATGGCCGACTTGCTCATCGGCAGATAGGCGGTGGCCTTGACCCAGTCGCGCTGGTTCTGCGGTTCGAGCAGGAACTTGACGTAGCGCGCCAGCACCTTGTACTCATCCTTCTTCTTGCCGGCCAGCGTCCACAGACTGGCGCCGTCCGGCAGGACCTTGTCCGGCGTCATGTTGTAGGTATCGTCGTGGTAAGGCAGGGGCGATGCACCGGCATGCACGCCTTCGGTCGGGGACAGGCGCGAGAACAAGGTGCTGTCGGCGGTAATCATTGCGCACTCACCGTTCAGGAACTTGTCCTCGGCCTCGCGATGAGGGCCGTAGTAGTGGAAGTAATTGCTCTTCTGCCAGCTGATCAGCAGGGCCAGATGCTTAACGTTGATCAGCGTGTTCAGCGCGGCCTTGTCGCCCTTGAGTGCGACGCCCTGCCCGTGCTGGGTCGAGACGTTTTCGCCGTGCAGGCGGGCGAAATAGGTGCTGGTTAGCGGGCACTGGTAGCCTGCATCGGAGAGTTTTCCGGCGACGTCCTGCATCTCGGCCCAGGTGCGCGGCGGCTTTTCCGGATCAAGGCCGGCCTTGACGAAGTAGTCCTTATTGCGGAACAGCACCGGAATCGCCAAGCCCATCGGCAAGGCCTGCATGCGGCCGCTCGAATCGGCGATGGCATCGACGATCTGCGGATAGAAGTCGTCGTACGAGACCTGCTCCCCGGTGTCCTTGACCAGCTGATAGAGCGGAATGAAACGCGGCCGCCCCGTGAAATAGTGAGTTGATTCATCCAGATCGAACAGCGCTGCCGTCGGCAATTTGGCGCGCTCGGACGGCGTCAGCGCATCGGTATTCTGCAGCACCACGCGGGCCTTGCCCTTCTGGGCATCGTTGAACTTGAGCGTCATCGTCGCCAGCGCATCCAGCGCCTTGCCCTTCAGGCTGTGGCGTAACGTGACCTCCTGCGCCCCGGCCAATGGCAGCGCCAAGGCCAGGCTAATACCCATGATCCAGCGTTTCACGCGTTCTCCTCGTTGTTTTTATCCAAAATGAATGGTCAAATTTTGAATAATGCGGTTTTCAGCAAACCCATGACTTGGTAGTCTTGGCGTTTCGAGAATATACACGCGCGCCGCTCCTGCCATCCATGAAAACAGGACTAAGCAAAGCCCATGTAATTCTGCTGATCTTCGTGGTCGGCAATCTGGCGGTGGTGGCGCTGTTCCCGCCCTGCGATTACCTCGCGCTCGCTCACCCCAGCCTGCCGACCTTCGACGGCTTTCATCCGGTCTTTGACCTGCCGGTCAATCGCCGCATCAATCAGGACTTTCTCGCACTTGAAGGTCTGGTCGTCCTGATCAACGGCTGCCTCGGCTGGCTGCTGATCAATCACGCCAGCGGCCCGAACGCCTACGGCCGCATCACACGTGGCCTGATCCTGTTCCTGATACTCAACCTGATCCTGGTCGTGCTGTTCCCGCCCTTTGCCGACTTCCGTTCGCTCAGTCGCGACTTCATTCCGAGCTTCGAGGGCTTCTACTGGGTCTTTGGCGACAACTCCCGGCGCCGTCTCGTTGACGAGATCCTCTTCATCGAAATCGCCATGCTGCTCGCCAACGCCGCACTGGTCTGGTTGATCGTGCGCGAGAGCAATCTGCAGGACAAGCTGCTGAGCCGGCCCGGGCGCCCACTCGTCTAAAGGCTGTTTGCCGGCCTTTTGCCATCCTTTTGCAGGCTTTCTCAAGCACTACGCCTGCCGTACAATCGCAAAACACTCACTGCTCCCGGTTCGCCATGCCCAGACCGTCCGCGCTTCGCCTGCTATTTCCTGTCCTGATGGCATTGACGCTCTCCGCGTGTGAACAGCTGGGCATCGAAACGCCCGCGCAGACCGCCGCGCGCCAGGAGGCTGAGGGCAAGGCCGTCGGCGGTGCCTGCCGCCACGCCGGACGGGCGCTCGAGGACTGCTACAAGTCCAGCACCAAGATGTCGAAGGCGGCGATTTATGCCGGCTGGCGCGATATGGATACCTACATGCGCGAAAACAAGATCGACATCGTGCCGACCCAGGAAACGCTGGAGCGCGCTGAGGAAAAAGCCAGTCAGGACAAGCACGCCACGGAACCGGCCGACGCCGGCGCCGACAGTACCGAAAAGCCGGCCGACGAAAAGCCCGTCGGCAAGACGTCCGGCAAGCAGTCCTGATTCCGGGCTGAGCTTTTTTCGGCCATACTTTTCCGGCCAGATCCGTGGCCGCGCACCATGCATCCATCCCTCCTGCTGTACTGCCGCCCGGGCTTCGAAAAGGAATGTGCCCAGGAAATCACCCATCACGCCGCAGCGGCGGATGTTCCCGGCTACGTCAAAAGCAAGCCTGATAGCGGCTGGCTGCTGTACGTGCCGCATGAAGACACGATCGCCCGCCTGCAGCAACAACTGCACTTCGCTGATTTCGTGTTTCCACGCCAGCTCGTGCAGCGCGCCACCCTGGTGGAAAATCTGCCGGCCACCAATCGCGCCGCGCCGCTCGCCGATATCGCCGCCCGCTTCGGCCTGCGCTTCTCCTGCGTCTGGCTGGAAACCGCCGACACCAATGAGGCCAAAGAGCTTTCGGCCTTTTGTCGCAAATTCCAGCCGCACATGGAAAAGGCGCTACGCACGCGCGAGCTGCTCAGCGACGACCCACACGCACCGCGCCTGCACATCTTCTTCATCGACTCGGCCACAGCCTGGGTCGGCATCACCGAGCCAGGCAACAGTGCGGCCTGGCCGATGGGGATTCCCCGCCTCAAGGCTGTTTATGGTGCCCCTTCGCGGTCGGCACAGAAGCTGGCCGAGGCACTGCAGGTGTTTCTCACGCCGGCAGAACGAGAAGAGCGCCTGCACGAAGGCATCACCGGCGTCGACCTCGGCGCCTCGCCCGGCGGCTGGACCTGGGTGCTGGTAAGGCACGGTCTGCAAGTCACGGCCATCGACAACGGCAAGCTGGCACCCGAGGTCATGGCCAGCGGCCAGGTCGAACACCTGCGCGCCGAT
>DATMTO010000284.1:0-4652 GCA_035564055.1 Rhodocyclaceae bacterium
CCAGCACATGGCCGCCAGCGGCAATTTGCGGCGCAAAGCGCTGCACCCAAGAGGAAGGATTTGTTAGCAGGTGAGGGTTCATGGAGTATGATTTTGACCTAAGCCACAGCCCCGCACAATCGCCCCCACCGCCTTGAGCCAACCCGACGCCACTGCAGATGACGAGATTGCCCGCTTGCGGGCAGAAGTGGCGCGCTTGCGCGAACAACTGGCGACGACCGAGCGCATCTACGCGCACTTCGTGCCGCAGCAGCTGCTGCAGTTTCTCTCGATCAAGAATATCCGCGACATTCGCCTCGGCCTGCAGACCGAGCGGCGCATGACCGTGCTCTTTTCCGACATCCGCGAGTTCACCAGCCTGTCGGAATCGATGACGCCACAGGAAAACTTCAACTTCCTGAACTCCTACCTGTCGCAGATGGAACCGGTCATCGCGCTGCATCGCGGCGTGATCGACAAATACATCGGCGACGCCATCATGGCCCTGTTCCCGGACACGCCCGACGACGCCGTGCTCGGCGCGCTGGCGATGCTGGAGCGCCTCGACGCCTACAACGGTGGCCGCACCCGTGCCGGCTACCTACCCATGCGTATCGGCATCGGCGTCAATACCGGCTTCGTCATGATGGGTACGGTCGGCGGCAGCGGGCGCATGGACGGTACGGTAATCAGCGATGCAGTCAATGTCGCCTCGCGCCTGGAGGATCTGACCAAGACCTACGGCGTGCCGCTGCTGATCAGCGAACATACGCTGCACAGCCTGGAGGATGCCGGACGCTACCAGATCCGCTTTCTCGATCGCCTGCGCCTCAAGGGCAAGCACGAACCGCAATCGGTCTACGAAATCTTCGACTGCGACCCTCTACCGCTGCGACAAGCCAAGGCACGCACCCGCCGCCGCTTCGAAGAAGCCCTGGCCTGCTACCACCTGCGCGATATTCCGCAGGCGCGCTTCCGCCTGCTGGAGTGCCTGGCCGAAGCGCCGGGTGACATTCCGGCCCGCGTCTATCTGGATCGCTGCGACGAGTATCTGCGTACCGGCCACTATGAAAATACCGCCGACAATATGCTCGTTCCCGACTGGCTGGACAGCTTCAACTCCGGCCTCAGCGAGATCGACACCCAGCACCGCAAGATGCTCGGCCAGATCGGCAATCTGGCCATGTCGATACGCGACGGGCGCTGCCAGCAGGTCGACAGCCTGTTCGACGCCTTGCAGCAGCACGCGGTCGAGCGCTTCGAGGCCGAAGAGACCATGATGCAGGACAGCGGCTATGCCTTCCTGCCGGAGCACGTCCAGCAACATCGCCACTTCATCGACAACCTTGATTCTCTGCGCGAACGTCTGAAAGCGGGCAATGAGGATCTGCTGTATCTGGCTTTCCAGATCAAGTTGAACCTGAGCGACTGGCTGATTAATCACAGCCTCAAGTTCGACCGCCACCTGGTGCAGCACATCCGCCTGCGTGAACAGAACGGCGCCTGAACCGGCAGCCACGCCTGCCGACCTGGAAGCCCTGAGCCGCAACATCCGGCTGCGCGATGGCCGCGAGGTCTGCCTGAAGCCGATCCGCGCCGAGGATGCCGCGATCGAGCAGGCTTTCGTGCGCGGGCTGTCAGCGCGCTCACGCTATCTGCGCTTCCACGATGCGCTCAGAGAACTCAGCGCTGCCGAGCTCAAGCGCCTGACCGACATCGATTACCAAAGCATGATGGCCATCATCGCCGTCACCGTCGAGAACGGTGCCGAACAGCAGATCGGTGTGGCCCGCTATGCCGCCGACGCAGAAGCCGACAAGGCCTGCGAGTTCGCCATCGTCATCGGCGACGCCTGGTGCGGCACCGGTCTGGCCACCGCCATGATGGAACATCTGATTTCGATTGCCCGGGCGCGCGGCTTCGTCCTGATGTACGGGGACGTCCTGCAGGAAAACTCGCGCATGCTCAGATTCGCCACCCGGTTGGGCTTCCGTCTGGAGCCACATCCGGACGATGCCACCTTGCGGCGCATCGTCCTGGACCTGGTGCCGCACTGATCCGCCAAACCAGCCGGAGAAAAAACGAAGGGCCGCATAAAGCGGCCCTTCGCAATGTTTGAGCCAGGCTCAAACGAGCTTGCTGCCCATGGGAGCAGCGGCAGGTTTAATGCAAATGGGGTTTGGCGAACTTCAGCACCCCTTCTTCGCCGGCTGACACCACCACCGTATCCTTGGCGCCGAACTTGCCTTCGAGAATCAGCTTCGACAGCGGGTTCTCAATGCGCTCCTGGATGGCACGCTTGAGCGGCCGTGCACCGAAGATCGGATCGAAGCCCGCCTTGGCCAGCTCCAGCAAGGCGCCGTCCTCGACCTGCAACACCATGTCCATCCGCGCCATGCGCTTCTCCAGATAGCCAAGCTGGATACGGGCGATATTGGCGATGTTCCTCTCGTCAAGACTGTGGAAGACCACGATCTCGTCGATACGGTTCACAAACTCGGGGCGGAAATGCGTCTTCACCTCGCCCATCACCGCCTGCTTGACGGTCGCATAGTCATCCCCGGCCATGCTCTGGATCAGGTGCGAACCAAGGTTCGAGGTCATCACGATGACCGTGTTCTTGAAGTCCACGGTGCGGCCCTGCCCGTCGGTCATGCGACCGTCGTCGAGCACCTGCAGCAGCACGTTGAACACGTCCGGATGCGCCTTCTCGACTTCGTCGAAAAGGATCACCGAGTATGGCTTGCGCCGTACTTGTTCGGTCAGGTAACCGCCTTCCTCATAGCCGACGTATCCGGGCGGCGCGCCGATCAGGCGGGCGACCGAATGCTTCTCCATGAACTCGCTCATGTCGATACGGATCAGGTGATCCTCGGCATCGAACAGGAACTCGGCCAGGGCCTTGCACAGCTCGGTCTTGCCCACGCCCGTGGGGCCGAGGAAGAGGAAGGAGCCGTAGGGCTTGTTCTCGTCCGACAGGCCCGCACGCGAACGACGGATCGCGTCCGACACCAGGCGCACGGCTTCGTCCTGGCCGACCACGCGCTTGTGCAGCTTGTCTTCCATGGTCAGCAGCTTCTCGCGCTCGCCCTGCATCATGCGCGAGACGGGAATGCCAGTCGCGCGCGACACTACTTCGGCAATCTCCTCGGCGCCGACCTGGGTACGCAACAGCTTGTTGGGCTGCGAGTTCACATTGGCCTTCTCGGCCGCCTTCAACTGCTCTTCAAGCTTCGGTAGCTTGTCGTACTGCAGCTCGGCGAGCTTGTCGTACTGGCCCTTGCGTTGCAGCTCAGCCATGTCGATCTTGAGTTTCTCGATGGCTTCCTTGATATGTGCGGCACCCTGGACCTGGGCCTTTTCGGCCTTCCAGATTTCCTCCAGATCCGAGTACTCCTTGGACAGACGCGCAATCTCTTCTTCAATCAGAGCAAAACGCTTCTTCGACGCTTCGTCCTTTTCCTTCTTGACGGCCTCGCGTTCGATCTTCAGCTGAATGATGCGACGGTCGAGCTTGTCCATCGATTCCGGCTTGGAGTCGATTTCCATCTTGATGCGCGAGGCGGCCTCATCGATCAGGTCGATGGCCTTGTCCGGCAGGAAGCGGTCGGTAATGTAGCGATTCGACAGTTCGGCCGCGGCAACAATGGCTGGGTCGGTGATGTCCACGCCGTGGTGCAGTTCGTACTTTTCCTGCAAGCCGCGCAGGATGGCGATGGTCGACTCGACGCTGGGTTCGTCAACCAGCACCTTCTGGAAGCGGCGTTCCAGCGCGGCGTCCTTCTCGATGTACTTGCGGTATTCGTCGAGCGTGGTCGCACCCACGCAATGCAGCTCGCCGCGCGCCAGCGCCGGCTTCAGCATATTGCCGGCATCCATGGCGCCTTCGGCCTTGCCGGCACCGACCATGGTGTGGATTTCGTCGATGAAGAGAATGATGCGGCCTTCGTCCTTGGCGATGTCGTTCAACACGGCCTTGAGGCGCTCCTCGAACTCGCCGCGGTACTTGGCGCCGGCCAGCAAGGCGGCCATGTCGAGGCTCAGCACCTTCTTGTCCTTGAGCGACTCCGGCACCTCGCCGTTGATGATGCGCTGCGCCAGGCCTTCGACGATGGCAGTCTTGCCCACGCCGGGCTCGCCAATCAGGACCGGATTGTTCTTGGAACGACGCTGCAGGATCTGGATGGCGCGGCGGATTTCGTCGTCGCGGCCGATCACCGGGTCGAGCTTGCCCTGGCGGGCGCGGTCGGTCAGGTCGAGGCAATACTTCTTCAGCGCCTCGCGGCCCGATTCGGCTTCCTGATCGTTGACGCTGCCGCCGCCGCGCACGGCGGCGATCGCGTCTTCCAGCGCCTTCTTCTGCAGGCCGTGGTTCTTGAGCAGACGGCCGGTCTCGCCCTTGTCTTCACACAGGGCCAGCAGGTACATCTCGCTGGCGATGAACTGGTCGCCGGCCTTGGTGGCGGCTTTCTCGGTCAGGTTGAGCAGGTTATTCAGATCGCGGCCGACGGTAATGTCGCCGCCATGGCCTTCGACCTTGGGCAAACGGTTCAAGGCGGCCTGCAGCTCGGTGCGCAGCGGGCCAACATTCACGCCGGCACGGGCGAGCAGCGCACGCATGCCGCCGTCGTTGTCATCGATCATGGCCAGCAGCAGGTGCTGCGGCTCGATGA
>DATMTO010000285.1:0-13726 GCA_035564055.1 Rhodocyclaceae bacterium
CGCGCCTGCTGCAAACCTGGGCGCGCGGCGGCGACACGCAGGCCGCGATGCGGCTTGCCACCGCGCTTGAGCAAGGCTCTGAACATCCGCTGGCGGACGCATTCCGGACGGCCTGCGGCAATCAGCCTTTGCCGCTGCTGACGCAGAGGGAAACGCAAACCGGGGCCGGCGTTGCTGCGCATTACGATGGCGCGGTCGTGCGTCTGGGCAGTGCGGCCTACGCCCTAGCCTTGCATGGTGAGCCGATTCCGCCGCAGGCGGCGGCATGGCAGGAAGCTGGCGATACAGTGGTGTTTCTCGCCGACGCGCACGGCTGGCGGGCGGCCTTCCGTCTCGGCGACCGGTTGCGGCCGGGCGCCCGCGAAATGGTCGCGGCCCTCTACGCGCAAGGCGTCAGCGTTTCCATTCTCAGCGGCGATGATGTCGGCGTAGTGCGGCGTCTGGCCCAGACCCTCGGCGTGTTCGATGCGCGCGGCAATCTCCTGCCCGAGGACAAGCACGCCGCAGTGCGCGCATTGCAGGCCGGCGGCGCCGTCGTGGCGATGGCCGGCGACGGTGTTAACGATGCGCCGGTGCTGGCCCAGGCGCAGCTCTCCATCGCCATGGCCGGTGGCGCCGATCTGGCGCGCAGCAACGCCGATACCGTGTTGCTGGGCGATGACCTGCGCGCGCTGACGGCTGGCCTGTACCTGGCTCGGCGTACCTTGCGCGTAGTGCGGCAGAATTTATTCTGGGCCTTTGCCTACAACGTCACGGCCATTCCCTTGGCGATGTGCGGGCTGGTGACGCCGTGGATGGCGGGTATCGGCATGTCGGCCAGTTCGCTGCTGGTCGTGTTGAATGCGCTACGCCTGCAAGCACAGCCGAGCACGTTGGCGCCCGTGCCGGCCGATACCGCGGTGAGCGTGGAGGCGTGATGGACGGCATGGACATTCTCTATCTGCTGGTGCCCCTGTCGGTGGTGCTGGTGTTTCTCATCGGCATCGTTTTCTGGTGGTCGCTGAAGAGCGGCCAGTTCGAAGACCTTGAAGGCGAGGGCTTTCGCATCCTCACCGACGACGACAAGGTCAAGCCTCCGCCGAACGATCCGCAGTCGCTTGATGCAGATCAATAGCCCCACGCCGCAAAGGGAGCATGATGCAATCTCTCTGTTGGGGTTGGGGGCGCTGCGGCGCCCCTTTTTTTGTGCGTCGAAACCTTATGCAAATTGGGTTTTCTTGACCTACAGTTGTAATCACGTCCTTGCTGCTCCGGACGGCTGCACCTGATTGGGTCGAAGTTGATCTGAGTCAAGACGGTCATTTGTGCCGTCGGTATCTTTCGCTTATGAGGCTGGACGTACTCCATTCGGAGGCGCCGGCTGAAACTGAAGGTCTGCCGGTTTGCATCCGTCCCGCCGCTCCGCTTTTCATGGAGGGACAGACCAAGCTGGTCTGGCCTGGATTTCCTTGAGAGTGAGGATAGACATGCAAGAGCAAGCGGCTTACAACTACCAGGTCGTGCGCCAGTTCACGGTCATGACGGTGGTTTGGGGCGTGGTCGGAATGCTGGTCGGCGTCATCATCGCCGCCCAACTGGTCTGGCCCGAACTGAACGTCGTCGAATGGTTTTCCTATGGCCGTCTGCGGCCTCTGCACACCAATGCAGTGATATTTGCCTTCGGCGGCTGTTCACTGTTCGCCACCTCGTACTACTGCGTTCAGCGTACCAGTCATACGCCGCTGTTTGCGCCCGGACTGGCAGCCTTTACCTTCTGGGGTTGGCAGCTCGTCATCGTACTGGCTGCGATCACCCTGCCGCTGGGTTACACCACGGCCAAGGAATACGCCGAGCTCGAGTGGCCGATCGACATCCTGATTGCCGTCGTCTGGGTCTCGTATGCGATCGTGTTCTTCGGCACCCTCGCCAAGCGCAAGACGCCGCACATCTACGTCGCTAACTGGTTCTTCGGCGGATTCATTCTCACCGTGGCGCTGCTGCACATCGTCAACAGCGCCGAGATTCCCGTCTCGCTGACCAAGTCCTACTCGGCTTACGCCGGCGTGCAGGACGCCATGATTCAGTGGTGGTACGGCCACAATGCGGTCGGCTTCTTCCTCACCGCCGGCTTTCTCGGCATGATGTATTACTTCGTGCCCAAGCAGGCCGAGCGCCCGGTGTATTCCTACCGTCTTTCGGTGGTGCACTTCTGGGCCCTGATCTTCACCTATATGTGGGCCGGTCCGCACCACCTGCACTACACCGCGCTGCCCGACTGGACCCAGTCGCTCGGCATGATCTTCTCGCTGATCCTGCTGGCGCCGAGCTGGGGCGGCATGATCAACGGCATCATGACGCTCTCGGGTGCCTGGCACAAACTGCGCGACGACCCGATCCTGAAGTTCATGATCACCTCGCTGTCCTTCTACGGCATGTCGACCTTTGAAGGTCCGATGATGTCGATCAAGACGGTCAACGCACTGTCTCACTACACCGACTGGACCATCGGCCACGTGCACTCCGGCGCACTCGGCTGGGTTGCCTTCATCGCCATCGGTTGTGCCTACTACCTGATCCCGCGCATGTTCGGCAAGACCGAGATGTACTCGAAGCGTCTCATCGAGCTGCACTTCTGGATCGCCACGCTGGGCATCGTGCTCTATATCGCTTCGATGTGGATCGCCGGCGTCATGCAGGGCCTGATGTGGGGCGCCACCAATCCGGACGGCACGCTGACCTATTCCTTCGTCGAAGGGGTCAAGGCCAGCTACCGCTTCTGGGAGATCCGTCTGCTCGGCGGTGTCATGTTCCTCTCCGGCATGTTGCTGATGACCTGGAACATGATCATGACGATACGCGGTGGCCGTGCTGTCAATGACGCACCGGTGCTTGCACCTGCTGCCGCCCACTAAAGGAACGCTCATGCAACTACACGAAAAAATCGAGAAGAACGTCGGTCTGCTGATCGTGCTGACGATCCTGACCGTGAGCTTCGGCGGCCTGGTGGAAATCGTGCCGCTGTTCTTCCAGAAGTCCACCACCACGCCGGCCAACGAGCTGGTCAAACCCTACGATCCGCTGCGTCTGGTCGGGCGTGACATCTACATCCGCGAAGGCTGCTACAACTGCCACTCGCAGATGATCCGTCCATTCCGCGCCGAGACCGAGCGCTACGGCCACTATTCGGTTGCGGGCGAGTTCGTCTACGACCACCCCTTCCAGTGGGGCTCCAAGCGTACCGGCCCGGATCTGGCCCGCGTCGGCGGCCGTTACTCGGATCTGTGGCATCGCGAGCATCTGCTCAATCCGCGCAACGTCGTGCCCGAGTCGAACATGCCCGCCTACTACTGGCTGGATCGTCCGCTCGACGAGCCGCATGTGCAGGACAAGATGCGTGCGCTGCGCAAGGTCGGCGTGCCCTACACCGACGAGGAAATCGCCGGCGCCTTCGATGCGATCAAGGACAAGACCGAGCTGGAGGCGCTGATCGCCTACCTGCAGGGTCTCGGCACTGCGCTCAAGCAGGCACGTTAAGGAGAGCGATATGGATATCAATGACCTCCGTACCGTCATCACCGTCATGAGCTTCCTGCTCTTCGTCGGCATTGTCTGCTGGGCCTGGTCGGGTCGCCGCAAGGACGACTTCGAGGCCGCCGCGCGCCTGCCGCTGGATGACGATTATCCGCTGCCTCCGGGGCAGCAACGGAACGTATAAAGGACCGCGCAATGAGCGATTTCAATAGCAACTTCTGGAATATCTGGGTCATTGCCATCACCGTAGGCGGCATAATCTTCTGCGTCGTCCTGCTGTGGACGCAAAGCCGCGCGCGTAATGCCAAGGGCGAAGTGACCGGCCACCTCTGGGACGAGAATCTGGAGGAGTACAACAATCCGCTACCCAACTGGTGGCGCTGGCTGTTCTACATCACCATCGTTTTCGCCATCGGCTATCTGGCGTTGTATCCGGGCCTGGGCACGTTCCCGGGTAGCAAGGGCTGGACCTCCAAGGGCGAATACGAGCAGGAGCGCGCCGCCGCCGAGGCCCAGTTCAAGCAGGCCTACGCCGAGCAGCTCAAGCAGAACATCGAGCTGGTGGCGACCGATGCGCGTGCACACGACGCTGGTGAACGCATGTTCCTGACCTACTGCGCCCAGTGCCACGGTTCGGACGCGCGCGGCGCCAAGGGTTTCCCCAACCTCACGGATGAGGACTGGCTGTGGGGCGGTGCGCCCGAGCAGATCAAGGAAACCATCACCAAGGGCCGCACCGCGGTGATGCCGTCCTTCGCCCACCTCGGCCCGCAGAAAATCAAGGACGTCGCCTACTATGTGCGTTCGCTGTCCGGCATTGTCAATCCGAACGTGCCCGAAGCCGACCGTGGCAAGGAAGTGTTCAACACCGCCGGCTGTACCGCCTGTCACGGTGCCGAAGGCAAGGGTAATCTCGGCCTCGCGCCCAACCTGACCGATAAGGTTTGGCTCTATGGCAGTCGCGACGCCACCCTGATCGAGACCATCACCAAGGGCCGCAATAACCAGATGCCGGCCTTCGGCGAGTTCCTCGGCGAGGACAAGGTGCACCTGCTGACCGCCTATGTGTATGGCCTGAGCCAGGGTAATCGCAGCGAAGCCGGCAAGTAAGCAATGGACACACCCAAGCCCCAGCCCAAGGTCATTGAAATCGTCGACGAATCGCTGTTCGAGGTTCGTCGCAAGATCTACCCGCGCGCGGTCCACGGCTGGTTCGCGCGCTGGCGCTGGGGCATGGTTATTCTCACGCAGCTCTTGTTCTACGGACTGTGCTGGCTGCCGTGGAATGACCGCCAGGCGGTGCTGTTCAATATCGTCGAGCGCAAGTTCTATCTGTTCGGCCTGGTGCTGTGGCCGCAGGACGTGTTCTATCTCGCCGTCCTGCTGATCATCTCAGCCTTCTCGTTGTTCCTGTTCACCGCCGTGGCCGGTCGCCTGTGGTGTGGCTACGCGTGCCCGCAGACCGTCTATACGGAAATCTTCCTCTGGGTCGAACGCGTCTTCGAGGGCGATCGCCTCGCGCGCATGAAGCTCGACGAAGCGCCGCTGAGCCCGAAGAAGATTTTCCGCAAGGGCGGCAAGGTCACGACCTGGGCACTGCTGGCGGCGTGGACCGGCTTCACCTTCGTTGGCTACTTCACGCCGATCCGCGAACTCTGGGATGAGGTGTGGCGCTTCAATCTCGGCCCCTGGGAAAGTTTCTGGCTGATCTTCTACAGCGCCTTCACCTATCTGAATGCCGGCCACATGCGCGAGCAGGTATGCAAGTACATGTGCCCGTATGCGCGCTTCCAGGGCGTGATGTTCGATCCGGACACGCTGGTCATTTCCTACGATACCGCGCGTGGCGACCCGCGCGGTTCGCGCAAGAAGGGCGTCGATCCGAAGAGTGTTGGCAAAGGCGACTGCATCGACTGCCAGATCTGCGTGCAGGTCTGTCCGACCGGCATCGATATTCGCGATGGCCTGCAATACGAATGCATCGGCTGTGCCGCCTGTATCGATGCCTGCGATCAGGTCATGGAGAAGATGGATTATCCCAAGGGCCTGATCCGCTATTCGACCGAGAATGCACTTTCCAAGCAGTGGGGCTGGCGCGAGATCGTGCGGCATGTGGTGCGGCCACGCGTGCTTGTCTACACCACCATCCTCACTATCGTGGTGGGCGCATTCCTGTTCGGCCTGCTGACCAAGTCTTCGCTGCAGGTCAATGTGATCCGTGATCGCGGCGTGATGGGCCGCGAGGTTGAGGGCGGCCTGGTCGAAAACGTCTATCGCCTCCAGGTCATGAACGTCGGCGAGCACTACCAGTTCTACTCGATCAAGGTCGACGGCCTGCCCGGCATCGAGCTCGCTGGCGACAATGTGATCGAGCTGCCGGCCGAGTCTTCGCATATCTTCACCGTGCAGGTCCGCGTCGATCCCGAAGCCGGCAAGCCCGGCGCCAATCCGATCCGCTTCGAAATCGAATCGCTGCTGGGCGACTCGCACGCCAGCGAGAAGGCCACCTTCCTCATTCCGCGCTGATACCATGAACACGATGACCCAACGCTCCCCCTGGTACCGCGAACCGTGGCCGTGGATTCTCATGGCCGGTCCTCTGATCGTGGTGGTCGCCGGCATTGTGACCGCCTGGATTGCCTACACATACGGCGACCCGGTCATCAGCGATGACTACTACCGCAAGGGCCTGGCGGTGAGCCAGACGCTTGCCAGCAGCGAGCGCGCCAGCGAGTTCGGCCTGCACGCACGCATGCGCCTGACCGCCGACGATGCCGTCAGCGTCAGGCTGGATGCCGACCAGGCCGGCTTTCAGCCGCCGGCCGCCATCCGTGTCACGCTGTCGCACCCGACCCGCGCCGGTCTAGACCAGACCGAGCTGCTGCATTTGAGTGGCGGCGCCTATGTCGGCCGCCTGCACCTGCCGGCCTCCGGCCACTGGCTGTTGCTGCTGGAGGACGAAGCGCAGGGCTGGCGCATGCTCGGCAAGGTCATCCTGCCGGCGACTGAGGTTAAGATAGACGCCACTGCGCCTTAGCGCGTTCTGACGTTTGCATGCATCACTCGCAAGGAGGCATCATGCAGAAGTGGATGTGGATACTCTGGCCGTCTTTTCTGGTCGCCGGCATCGCCGAAGGCGTGTTCTTTTCGCTGGTCAATCCGCAGGAGTTGTACTTCCTGGGCGAGCCGGTGCATTACAGCGCCATCGCCACCTATTCGCTCGGCTTCCTGGCCTTCTGGGTTCTGTGCGCCGCGTCGAGCTATCTCACCTGGGCGTTGCAGCGCCCGGCGGACGAGGTGAACATGCGCAAGCCCGGTGACCGCCCTTCGGCGGTCTGAACCGGCGCATGCTGAACTGAAGCCGTGCTTCAGGCCTTTTCCGGCGTCCGGTAAACCAGCACCGGAATGGTCGAGTGCGTCAGCACCTTCTGCGTCTCGCTGCCGAGCAGCAGGCCGACCAGGCCGCGACGGCCGTGCGAGGCCATGAAGATGAGGTCGCAGCCTTCCGTGGTCGCCGTCTCGATGATCGCCTCGTAGGGAAGATCGTTGATCAGCGAGCAGGTCTTGCAGGCCACGTTCTTGGCCTGCGCGGCGGCGGCGCTGCGGTCGAGGATTTCCTTGGAAACCTTCTCGGTCATGTCGGCAAAGCTTTCCGGTGTGGTTGGATCGACCAGTGCGCCTTCGCCGAAGTAGCTGACCGGATAATCAGGCCGGACGTAGAGAAAGGTGATCTTGGCGCCGGTTTCCACGGCGAACTGGACTGCCGAGACCACGGTTTCGTCGGACAGCGCGGAGCCGTCGGTAGGGACCAGCAGATGCCTGAACATGATTTACTCTCCTGTCATGGATAATTCGATTATAGATAGCCCCGTCCCGGGACTGTTGATCCGTCGCAAGGTTTCATGAAAGCGCAAAACAACCAGCTCCGCAACAAACTGCTCGCCCGCGTGCTGATTCCCATGGCCATCGTCATGGCCGTCAGCGGCGTAATCGGCTATTACCAGGCGCTCAACTTCGTCAACGCCAGCTACGACCGGTCTCTGCTGGAGGAGGCGCGCGGCCTCGCCGAGCAGGTTCAGGTCAGCGGCAAGGACGTGTTTCTCGACATGCCGCCGGTGGCAGACGAAATGCTGCGCGCCGACTCGGCCGACCACATCTATTACCAGATCCGCGTGGTTGGCGGCGAGGTGGTTGCCGGCGACATGGTACTGCCGGCGCCGCCGGATACGCCGCAGCGGATTGTGTACTACGACACCTTCGTGCAGGGCGAGGCGGTGCGCGTGGTTTCGATTCCGCGCTCCAGTGTGCCGATGGATCCGTCCATCGTGATTCAGTTTGCCGAGACGCTGCACAAGCGCAAGGCGCTGGCCAACGAGATCGTGGTGGCGGTGATGGCGCCGCAGTTCGCGCTGATGGTGCTGGCCTGGTTCGCCATCCAGCAGGGCATCAAGGTCGGCTTGCGGCCGTTGAAGACGCTGACGCGCTCAATCGAGCAGCGCTCAACCTCGGACCTGGCGCCCTTGCCGGTGGCCCTGGTGCCGCAGGAGCTGTTGCCATTGATGGCCGCCTTCAACGCGATGCTGGTGCGGCTCAACAATGCCGCCGACGTACAGAAGCGTTTTGTGGCGGATGCCGCACACCAGTTGCGGACGCCGCTGGCAGCCTTGCGCATCCAGCTGGAGCGGGCCTTGCGTGAGCCCGACCCGGAGCTGCGCGAAAGCCTGTTGCAGCAACTGGTGGCGGCGATCGAGCGCACGGCACGCCTGTCGTCCCAGCTGCTGCTGCTGGCGCGGGCCGAGCCGGGCGGCGCACAGGCTCAGGCGCGCGAACGTTTCGATCTTTGCGCTCTGGCCTTCAATATCGGCAGTAACTGGATTCCGCGCGCACTGCAGCAGCATGCCGACCTCGGTCTCGACACGCCAGACCATCCGACCTACGTGCGCGGCGAACAGGTGATGATCGGCGAGCTGATCAACAATCTGATCGACAATGCCCTGCGCTACGGCGGCAAACAGATCACACTGAGCGTCAACGAGGACGCAAACGGCGTCGAGCTGTCCGTCGAGGACGATGGTCCAGGCGTCCCGGAGGAAGAGGCGGAGCGGATCTTCGAACGCTTCTACCGCGTGCCGGGCAGCAAGGTGGACGGTTCGGGGCTGGGGCTATCGATTGTGCGCGAGATCGCCCACGGCTTTGACGGTGAGTGTGGCTATCGGAAAAGCGCCAGCGGCGGTGCCTGCTTCTTCGTGAGGTTTCCAACCACGCCGATCGCCCAGCCGCTTTCCCAGGGCAAGGAGTGATGCCGACGCTGCTTTTTGGGGTGGCGCGACGAAGAAGCGTGTGCTACTGACCCGATGCCTTAGCGGCAGGTGTTCATCAGCTGTTTGAGGGCGGCGGGGTCGATCAGCTGGATATGCTTCTGCTGCACGCTGATCAACCCTTCCTCGTGGAAGCGCGACAGGGTACGGCTGACGGTTTCCAGCTTGAGTCCGAGATAGGAGCCGATTTCCTCGCGTGTCATGCGCAGGTGGAACTCGTTGGCGGCGTAGCCGCGTGCAGCAAAGCGCTGCGACAGATTGAGCAGGAAGGCGGCCAGCCGTTCTTCCGCGCGCATGGTGCCGAGCAGCATCATGACGCCGTGGTCGCGCACGATTTCGCGGCTCATGACCTTGTGAATATGGTGCTGCAGGCTGCGGATCTCGCCGGACAGGCGCTCCAGCTCGGCGAAGGGGATGGTGCAGACTTCGCTGTCCTCTAGCGCGACGGCATCGCAGGTGTGCTGTTCGTTGCTGATGCCGTCCATACCGAGCACTTCGCCGGCCATCTGGAAGCCGGTCACCTGGTCACGGCCATCCTCGGTGATGACGCCGGTCTTGAAAAAGCCCGAGCGGATTGCATAGATGGCGGTAAAGGCATCGCCGGCGCTGTAGAGGCTGGCGCCGCGCTTGATGCGGCGGCGCGCGCCAATCATGTCGTCGATCTGGGTCAGTTCGGAGTCGCTCAGCCCCAGCGGCAGGCATAGCTCGCGCAGGTTGCACTGCGAACAGGCGGCGCGCAGCGCGTGCAGAGGCACTACGCTGGAGCTTGCATTTTCGTCAGCAGGTTTGGCTTTGATCTGTGTCAATGCATCTCTCCCGGGCTTGCGGCACTCTGGAAACGTCCAATTTCCCACCCAACCATCGTGAACGGTTTCCAGGAATGCATTTTTGATCCGCAACTGCTGCGTCGCTTTGACGTCAGTGGGCCGCGCTACACGTCCTATCCGACGGCGGATCGTTTCGTCGAAGCCTACACCGCCGATTCATACACTTCTTGGCTGCAGCGCCGCTCGATTGGCGGGCTCGCGAAGCCGTTGTCATTATACGTACATATCCCTTTCTGCAACACGATTTGCTACTACTGTGCGTGCAATAAGGTGATCACGAAGAACCGCGCCCGCTCTGCCAAATACATCGACTATCTGTGTCGCGAAATTGCCATGCAGGCGGAGATCCTCGGCGGCAAACCGGACGTGATTCAGCTGCATTGGGGCGGCGGTACGCCGACCTTTCTTTCGCATGACGAAATGCGCCAGCTCATGGATTGCATCCGCAGCCATTTCAACCTGGTGCCGAACGGCGAATATTCGATCGAACTCGATCCGCGCAAGGTCGATGAGGAAACGGTCGCACTGCTGGCCGAGCTGGGTTTCAACCGCATGAGCGTCGGGGTGCAGGATTTCGATCCGGCGGTGCAGAAGGCGGTCAATCGCATCCAGTCGGCCGAGGAAACCGCGCTCGTCATCAATGCCGCGCGCGCGCAGCATTTCAAGTCGATCAGCGTCGATCTGATCTATGGCCTGCCGAAGCAGAACGTGATCAGCTTCAATCACACGCTGGACAGCGTGCTTCAGCTCGGCCCCGACCGCATCTCGCTTTACAGCTATGCGCACCTGCCCGGTCTGGTCAAACCGCAGCGGCGCATCAACGAGGACGAGTTGCCGAGTCCCGATGCGAAACTGCAGATACTGCAACTGGCGATCCGACGTCTCACTCAGGCCGGCTATGTGTATATCGGCATGGACCATTTTGCCAAGCCCGAGGACGAGCTGGCGGCGGCGCAACGGCTGGGTCGCCTGCATCGCAATTTCCAGGGCTACTCGACGCATGCCGATGCCGACCTCATGGCCTTCGGCGTTTCGGCCATCGGCAAGGTCGGTTCGAGCTACAGCCAGAACGTGAAGACGCTGGACGAGTATTACGATGCCATCGACCAGGGCCATCTGCCCATTCTGCGCGGCATCGAACTGACCGCCGACGACCTGCTACGGCGTTCCATCATCCAGGCGTTGATGTGCCATTTCGAGCTTTCCATCGAGTCGATCGAAATCGCCCACCTGATCGACTTCAAGTCCTATTTCCGCGCCGAGCTCGACGATCTGAAGGCAATGGAAGAGGCTGGCCTGTTGAAGGTGGAGCCGGAATGGATTACCGTACTCCCGCGCGGTCGCCTGCTGGTGCGCGTGATCGCCATGGTGTTCGACCGCTATCTGCGCGCCGAGCGCGAACGGGTACGCTACTCCAAAGTCATTTGAGCCGCCTGCGCGGCGGGGATCTCATTTGCCGGATACAGGCTTCATCGCCGTCTTTCTTGTCGGCCTGCTCGGCGGCGTGCATTGCGTCGGCATGTGCGGCGGCATCGTCAGCGCGCTCAGTGCTCAACCCGGCGCACAGACCGTGCGTGCGCCCGGCGCGCTCCCGGCCTTTCCGCTGCACCTTGCCTACAACCTCGGCCGCATCAGCAGCTACACGATTGCTGGTGCGCTGGTCGGCGCCATCGGCAGCTTCGGCCTCCTGCTCAACGGCATGCTGCCGGTGCAGATGACTCTCTACGTTGCCGCCAATCTCATGATGATTGCGCTGGGCCTGTATCTCACCGGGCTCACGCAAAGCCTGGCGTTTACAGAGCGGCTTGGCCAGTCCCTATGGAGATACATACAGCCTTGCACGCGTCGCTTTCTACCGGCGCGAACACTGGCCCAGGCTTATCCGCTCGGTCTGCTGTGGGGCTGGCTGCCCTGTGGCATGGTCTATAGCGTGCTGACGGTGGCGCTGCTGTCGGGTTCGGCTCAACGCGGCGCGGCGACCATGCTGGCCTTCGGTCTGGGCACCTTACCCAATCTGCTGCTTGCCGGCATGTTGCTGCAGCGCCTGCGCAGCGTCGTGCAGGCGCGTTATGTGCGGCTGGTCAGCGGCCTGCTGGTGATCGCCTTTGGCATCTGGGGCCTCGTCAATGCGACGACTTTGGGTGGCAGGCTGTGGGCGGGGATTGCCTGCTGACTTCGGTCGCATCGTCGAGCGCCATGTCGATGATGGGGCAGGGCTGGCCCGGCTTGCAGGTCTTCACCAGATGTTGCAGCGCGTGCTGCATCTGCTGCAGATGGACGATGCGCTCGCTGATGGTGGCGATCTTGGCTTCGGCGAGGCGGCGCGCTTGCAGGTGGTCGGTCATGTCGTTGAGCTGCATCAGCTCGGCGATCTCGTCGAGGCTGAAGCCCATGCCCTGAGCGCGCCGGATGAAGGCGAGCCGCTCGACGTGCGCGCTGCCGTAGCGGCGATAGCCGCCGCTGCTGCCCGGCTGGTCGATCAGCCCGCGGCGTTCGTAGTAGCGCACGGTCTCCACATTGACGCCAGCGGCAGCCGCCAGCTTGCCGATGGTGAGCGCAGGTGGTGCTGCATCTGACGTGGATTTTGTCTTCACTTGAAAAAAAACTCCTTGACCCCGTACCTAAGTACGGAGTCTAGACTACGCTTGTGAATAGCGAAAAGGAAGTCTCATGAATGCGCCGGCCCCTCAGGAAAATACCGTTGAGCTTGCCCTCGAAGGCATGACCTGCGCTGCCTGCGCGGCACGCATCGAAAAGGGCCTCAACAAGATGCCGGGCGTGACGGCCGCGGTGAATTTCGCCAGCGAAAAAGCGCAGGTCCGTTACAGCGGTGTGGCCGTGGAAGATTTGCTCGCCCGGGTCGAGAAGATCGGCTACAAGGCCAGCGTATCGACCAGCGCGACGCGCGAAGAGGAAAAGGCCAAGAAGCGCGCTCAATACGCCGCCGACAAGCGCCAGTTCATCATTGCTGCCGTGCTGACGCTGCCCTTGCTGGCACAGATGGGCTGGATGTTCAGTGGCGGGCATGCCAGCCATACCGAGTTGCCGCGCTGGCTGCAGTTCATGTTGGCTACGCCGGTGCAACTGTGGATCGGCTGGCGCTTCTATGTCGGCGCTTGGCATGCGCTGCGTGGCGGCGGCGGCAATATGGACGTACTGGTCGCGCTCGGCACCGGTGCGGCGTGGCTGTTCAGCAGCGTGGTCTTTGTGTTCGGCCTTGATGAACATGTGTACTTCGAAGCGTCAGCCACCGTGATCACATTGGTGCTGCTTGGCAAGCTGTTGGAGGCGCGCGCCAAGGTCAAGACCGGCGAGGCGATCGAGGCGCTGATCCGGCTCCAGCCGCAGACGGCGACGCTGCTCAGGGAGGGCGAGTTCGTCAGCGTGGCGGTGGAAAATCTGAAGCCCGGCGACGTCTTTGTGGTGCGCGGCGGCGAGAGCGTGCCGGTGGACGGGCTGGTGCTTGAGGGCGACTCCAGCGTCAATGAGTCGATGCTGACCGGCGAGAGCCTGCCAATCGCCAAGGCAGCAGGCGCGCACGTGCTGGCGGCGACGGTGAACGGCAACGGCCAACTGGTCTGCCGTGCCACCGGCGTCGGCAGCCATACCCTGCTGGCCGGCATCATCCGCCTGGTCGAGGCGGCCCAGGGCAGCAAGGCGCCGGTGCAGCGACTGGCCGATCAGGTGGCGGCGATCTTCGTTCCCGTCGTGGTCGTGATTGCGTTGCTGACCCTGGCGGGCAACTGGTGGTGGCATGGTGAATTTACGCCGGCGCTGATCAATGCCGTGGCCGTGCTCGTCATCGCCTGCCCGTGCGCACTGGGTCTGGCGACGCCGACCGCGATCATGGTCGGCACCGGCAAGGGCGCGCAGCTGGGCATCCTGATTCGTAATGCAGCGGCGCTGGAGCTGGCCGAAAAGATCAATGTGCTGGCGGTGGACAAGACCGGCACTCTGACCGAGGGCGCACCGCGTGTGACCGATATATTGCCGCTCGCCGGCGCGAGCGAGTCCGAGTTGCTGAGGCTGGCCGGCAGTCTCGAACAGGGCGCCACGCATCCGCTGGCGCAG
>DATMTO010000286.1:0-2860 GCA_035564055.1 Rhodocyclaceae bacterium
TCCTCGCCCACGCCTTCCTTCAGAACCTTGCCGAATTCCTTCCAGAAGCCCGCATACTTTTCCTTCTCGGCCGCCTCGTCGCTGTTGGCCAGCGCTTCGAGCATGCCCAGCACGCGCTTGGAACAGCCGGCGCGGATGGCGTCGATGTCCTTGCTTTCCTGCAGGATTTCGCGCGACACATTGAGCGGCAGGTTGTTGGAATCGACCACGCCGCGCACGAAGCGCAGATAGTGCGGCAACAGGCGCTCGGCATCGTCCATGATGAAGACGCGACGCACATACAGCTTCACGCCGTGCTTGGCGTCGCGGTCCCACATGTCGAACGGTGCGCGCTGCGGGATATAGAGCAGCTGCGTGTATTCCTGACGACCTTCGACGCGCGCATGCGCCCAGGTGAGCGGATCTTCGAAGTCATGGCTGACGTGCTTGTAGAACTCCTTGTACTGCTCTTCGGTGATCTCGCTCTTGCTGCGCGTCCACAGCGCATTGGCCTGATTGACGGTTTCCAGCTCGTCGGTAACGACCTGTTCCTTCTTCTCCTCATCCCACTTCTCGGCCGCCATCTGGATGGGCTGGACGATGTGGTCGGAATACTTGCGGATGATGGACTTGAGCTTCCAGGAGGACAGCAGATCATCCTGACCTTCACGCAGATGCAGGGTGATCTCGGTACCGCGTTTGGCCTTTTCAACGACTTCGACGCTGAACTCGCCGCTGCCCTCGGCGCCCATGTCGCACTCCCAGCGGATGCCGTTGCTGGCGGCCTCGCCGGCCTTGCGCGAATAAACCGTGACCTTGTCGGCAACGATGAAGGCGGAGTAGAAACCGACGCCGAACTGGCCGATCAGGTTGGCGTCCTTCTGCTGATCGCCAGTGAGTTTGCTGAAGAATTCGCGGGTACCCGACTTGGCGATGGTGCCGAGGTGGTTGATCGCGTCCTCGCGATTGAGGCCGATGCCGTTGTCGGTGATGGTGACCGTACGCGCATCCTTGTCGAAGCGGACGCCGATCTTGAGTTCGCTATCGTCTTCGTAGAGCGCGCCGTTGTGGATGGCCTCGAAACGCAGCTTGTCGCAGGCGTCGGACGCATTCGAGATCAGCTCGCGCAGGAAGATTTCGCGGTTGGAATACAGGGAGTGAATCATCAGCTGCAGGAGCTGTTTCACTTCGGCCTGAAAGCCTAGAGTTTCCTTGGGGTTCGACATGCCTAAGTCCTCCGGATTAAAAGGTTTTTCCGGAAATGGGGACGGAAAAATGGATTTCAAGACCCTGCTGCACGCAAGGTCTTGGCGTGTCAGACGTAGCGGATTTCGACGATCTCGATTTCGCGCGGGCCGGCCGGGCTCTGGAATTTCACGACATCGCCCTCGCGCGTCTTCATCAGTGCCTGAGCCAGCGGCGAGATCCAGCTGATCTTGCCTTCGAACGCGTTTGCCTCGTCTACGCCGACGATTTGATAAGTTGCCTCGTTGCTGCCGTCGCTATCGCAAATCGTCACGGTGGCGCCGAAGAAGACCTGCTCCAGATCCTGCTGGTTTTCGGCGTCGACGACGGTGGCGTTCTCGGTGCGCTTGAGCAGAAAGCGGATGCGCCGGTCGATCTCGCGCAGGCGCTTCTTGCCGTAAAGATAGTCGCCGTTTTCGGAGCGGTCGCCGTTACCGGCGGCCCAGGCCACGACCTTGACCAGATCGGGACGTTCGGTCTTGACCAGATGTTCGAGTTCGGCACGCAGGGCGTTGTAGCCCCGCCGCGTCATGTAGTTGGCGGCGCCCGGCGGCAGCGCCGGCGCGCCTGCCTCCAGATCGTCGTCATCGTCACCGTCTGACTCCTTGGTGAACGCCTTGTTCATGCTGTGTTACCCGTTTAGTGTTGCGCCTGCTTGATCGCCAGCAGCGCCTGATTGCGCAGGGTCTTCAGGAGGCTGAGTTCCTTCTCCGGGATTTTAATCGTGCCGGCCTTCGTTTTGCTGCAATAGATCATGGCCACCGGCACCGACTTGATGGACAGCGGCAAGAGGACGAAGGTATGGCCGGGCAGGTTCTGGCGATGCCAGTCCGGCACGCGCTCGGCGATCTTGGGATCGTCGATGTCGTCGATGATGACATCGACGCCCTTGGACAGGGCCACATGAAAGACGTCCGGCGTGGCCATCAGCGTGAAACGCAGATGCTTGGCCAGGGCCTGGGCATCCGGGCCAAAGCCGAAGCGCCCGACCATAGCATTGGACTTGGCATCGCGCAGGCACAGCAGCACATGCTCGAACCCCATGGCGCGGTAGATGGTTTCCAGAATGATGCGCAGGATATCGTTGAGCGGCACCTCATCCACCAGCGAGTTGCTGATGTCCTGGATCCCGGCCGCGAGAATGGCCTGGGCGTCCTCCGGCGTGGCGGCGGACGCGCCGTCCTCCTTGTCCAGCATCAGATCAGGCAAGGCCGCCGTCGTTGCGCCGATATCAACGGCGGTTTCCTTGCCGCCATCAGACCCGCCGGTCCAGCCGCGCAGGCGGCTGGCGAAGGGGCTTTGCTTCAGATTCACGTGCAGGATTGCCGCCACATCGGCCAGCTCTTCGGACGTCTTGACCAGAATGTCCTTGGTCTGTTGCGCTGTCATTTGCAGCCCTGCGCCGAAGCGCGAATTCAGGCTGGCGATCGCCTTGTTACGCTCGGCCGGATCGGTGTTGGCGATCACCAGACACATCTCGTTGGCAAAGCCCGATACCACGCGCAGGCTTTCCTCATGCGTGTTGGGCTTTTTCACCACGCCACCCGGCAGGCTACGCATGCTGTTCACGATGCCGCTGGGAAAGCCCCAGGTGCGCGCTACACCGATGCCCAGATCCTCGAAGGAAAGGCCCAGC
>DATMTO010000287.1:0-6055 GCA_035564055.1 Rhodocyclaceae bacterium
CTTACAAGCTGCTACCGATTGCCGCCCTGCCCGAGGTCTACTATCCGACCATGCAGGTCACGGCGCTCTATCCCGGCGCCAGCCCCGAGGTCGTCACCTCATCCATCACCGCGCCGCTGGAAAAACAGTTCGGCCAGATGCCGGGCCTGATGCAGATGTCCTCGACCAGTTCCGGCGGCGCTTCGGTCATCACCCTGCGCTTCTCGCTCGACCTGACGCTGGACGTGGCTGAACAGCAGGTGCAGGCCGCGATCAACGCCGCCAGCAATCTGTTGCCGACCGACCTGCCACTGCCGCCGGTCTACAGCAAGGTCAATCCGGCCGATGCACCTATCCTCACGCTGGCGGTGACCTCGCCGACGCTGGCAGTGCCGCGCGTGCATGATCTGGTAGAGAGCCGCGTCGCCCAGAAGATCTCGCAGGTACCGGGCGTGGGTCTGGTCAGCATCGCCGGCGGCCGTCGCCCTGCGGTCAGAATTCAAGCCAATCCGCAAGCCTTGGCGAACATGGGCCTGTCGCTCGACGATGTGCGCACCGCCATCGGCAACAACAACGTCAATATCGCCAAGGGCAGCTTCGACGGCTCGACACGCGCCTCGACCATCGACGCCAACGACCAGCTGAAGTCGCCCGAGGAATATGCCAACCTCGTCATCGCCTACAAGAACGGCGCACCGATCCGTCTGAAGGACGTTGCCGATGTCGTTGAAGACGCCGAGAACGCCCGCCTCGCCGCCTGGTCCGATACCGAGCCGGCGGTCATCCTTAACATCCGCCGTCAGCCGGGCGCCAATGTCATCGACGTGGCCGATCAGGTCAAGCAGCTGCTGCCGCAGCTCAAGAACAGCCTGCCCGGCTCCATCGACGTGACGGTGCTGACCGACCGCACCACCACCATCCGCGCTTCGGTCGACGATGTGCAGTTCGAACTGCTGCTGGCCATCGCGCTGGTGGTGATGGTGATCTTCATCTTCCTGCGCAACCTGCCCGCCACCTTTATCCCCAGCGTGGCGGTGCCACTGTCGCTGGTCGGCACCTTCGGCGTGATGTACATGATCGGCTTCTCGATCAACAACCTAACCCTGATGGCGCTGACCATCTCGACCGGTTTCGTCGTCGACGACGCCATCGTCATGATCGAGAACATCGCCCGCTACGTCGAGGAAGGCGAAGACCCGATGACAGCGGCGCTCAAAGGCTCCAAGCAGATCGGCTTCACCATCATCTCGCTCACCTTTTCGCTGCTGGCGGTGCTGATTCCGCTGCTGTTCATGACCGACGTGGTCGGCCGCCTGTTTCACGAATTCGCCATCACCCTGGCCATCTCCATCCTGATCTCGGCCTTCGTCTCGCTGACGCTGACGCCGATGCTGTGCGCGCGCCTGCTCAAGCATCAGCCCGAGGCCGAACAGAGCCGCTTTGCCGTGTATGTCGGCCATCTGTTCGACCGCACCATTCACAAGTACGGCGAATATCTGAGCTGGGTGCTGGACCGCCAGCGCGCCACGCTGTGCGTGGCCGTCGGCACCCTGGCGCTGACCGCGCTGCTCTACGTCTTCGTGCCCAAGGGCTTCTTTCCGATCCAGGATACCGGGGTGATTCAGGGTATCACCGAGGCGCCGCAGTCGATTTCCTTCGCCGCCATGAGCGAGCGCCAACAGGCCCTGGCCGAGCAAATCCTCAAGGACCCGGCGGTTGAGAACCTGTCCTCCTTCATCGGCGTGGATGGCAGCAACGCCACGCTGAATTCGGGCCGCATGCAGATCACGCTAAAGCCGCTGGCGGAACGCGACGCCAAGGCCAGCGAAATCATCCGCCGCATCAGCGAACGCGTCGCCGGCATTCCGGGGATTTCGCTCTATATGCAACCGGTGCAGGATCTCACCGTCGAAGACCGCGTCTCGCGCACCCAGTATCAGTTCATGCTTGAATCGGCCGACAGCAAGCTGCTGGCCGAGTGGGTGCCCAAGCTGATCGAGAAGCTGCAGCAGAGCAAGGTGCTCGCCGACGTCACCAGCGACCTGCAGGAAAGTGGTCTGCAGGCCTACGTCGAGATCGATCGCGAAGCCGCCGGCCGGCTCGGCGTCACCGTTTCGGCGATCGACAATACGCTCTACAACGCCTTCGGCCAGCGCCTGATCTCGACCATATTCACGCAGTCGAACCAGTACCGCGTCGTGCTCGAAAGCAAGCCCGATCCCGATCGCGGCCTCAAGGCGCTGGAAGGCCTTTACGTGCCGAGCAGCGGCACCACGACCACGGTCAATGGCGTTACCACCACGACCGGCGCCCAGCAGGTTCCGCTGACCGCGGTTGCGCACATCGTCGAGCGCACCACGCCGCTGGTCATCAACCATGTCGGCCAGTTCCCGGCGACCACCATCTCCTTCAATCTGGCCAAGAATGCATCGTTGGGTGAGGCCGTCGACGCCATTCGCGCCGCCGAGCACGAACTGCAGATGCCCGCCAGCATCGAAACGCGCTTTCAGGGCGCGGCGCTGGCCTTCCAGGGATCGCTATCTTCAACGCTGCTGCTCATCCTTGCCGCCGTGGTGACCATGTACATCGTGCTGGGGGTGCTCTATGAGAGCACCATCCACCCGGTCACCATCCTGTCCACACTGCCGTCGGCCGGTGTCGGCGCGCTGCTGGCACTGCTTGTGACCGGCTACGATCTCGATATCATCGGCATCATCGGCATCATTCTCTTGATCGGCATCGTCAAGAAGAACGCAATCATGATGATCGACTTCGCACTGGATGCCGAACGCAACCAGGGCATGGCGCCGCGCGACGCAATCTACCAGGCCTGCCTGCTGCGCTTCCGCCCCATCCTGATGACCACCATGGCCGCCCTGCTCGGCGCGCTGCCGCTGATGCTCGGCTCCGGCATGGGTGCCGAACTGCGCCAGCCGCTCGGCATCACCATGGTCGGCGGCCTGCTGGTGAGCCAGGTACTGACGCTGTTCACCACGCCGGTGATCTACCTCGCCTTCGACCGCATCGCGATTCGCCTGCGCAAGCGCTTCGGTAACGGCGAGACGGCAAAGGCCGACAACGCATGAGTCCCTATGTCCGCCGGCTGCCAGCACCATGCGCCGATATCGGCTACGGGCACCCACTAGCGACCGTTCCCTGCGCCCCCCGGAGGAGCAGGGACAGGGATGAGGGCAAGCTATGAACCTGTCGCGCCCCTTCATCTTCCGTCCGATCGCCACCCTGCTGGTGACGCTGGGCATCACGCTGGCGGGCACCATCGCCTTCTTTGCGCTGCCGGTGGCGCCGCTGCCACAGGTGGACTTCCCGACCATCGCGGTGTCGGCCTCCCTGCCCGGCGCCAGTCCGGAAACCATGGCCGCCACGGTGGCGACGCCGCTCGAACGCGTGCTCGGCCAGATTGCCGGCATCACCGAGATCACCAGCTCCAGCTCGCAGGGCAGCGCCCGCGTCATCATCCAGTTCGAACTCAGCCGCGACATCAACGGCGCCGCCCGCGACGTGCAGGCGGCCATCAACGCCGCGCGCCCGCTGCTGCCGACCAGCCTGCCGTCCAATCCGACCTATCGCAAGATCAATCCGGCCGATGCGCCGGTCATGATCCTGGCGCTGACCTCCGACACTCTGAGTCGCGGCCAGATGTACGACGCCGCCTCGACCATCCTGGCGCAACGCATCTCGCAAATCGAGGGCATCGGACAGGTCACCATCGGCGGTGGCGCGCTGCCGGCGGTGCGCGTCGAGCTCGATCCAAACCGTCTGGTCGCCAACGGCATCGCTCTCTCCGACGTGCAGACGGCGGTCAACAACGCCAGCGCGCGCCGCCCGCTCGGCGCCGTCGAATCGCACGACCAGAAGTGGGAACTCGGCGCCAACGACCAGTACAAGACCGCCGATCAGTTCAGCTCCATCATCGTGCGCTATCGCAACAATGCCGGCGTTCGCCTCGGCGACATCGCCAGCGTCGAGGACTCGGTCGAGGATGTGCGCACCTACGGCACTGCCAACGGCAAGCCGGCCGTGATCCTGATCCTGAACACGCAGCCGGGCGCCAACATCATCGAAACCGTCGATCGCGTCAAGGCGCTGCTGCCCTTCCTGCGCGCTTCGATTCCCAGCGCCATCAATCTCGATGCGGTCATGGATCGCACGCCGACCATCCGCGGCTCGCTGCATGAAGTCGAACGCACGCTGGTGATCTCGATCGCACTGGTGGTGATGGTGGTATTCCTGTTCCTGCGCCGCGTGCGCGCCACGCTGATTCCGAGCATCGCCGTACCGGTCTCGCTGGTGGGCACCTTCGGCGCCATGTACCTGTTCGGCTTCAGCCTCAACAATCTCTCCCTGATGGCGCTGACGGTGGCCACCGGCTTCGTCGTCGACGACGCCATCGTCGTGCTTGAAAACATCATGCGCCATCTGGAGGCCGGCAAAAAACCGCTGCAGGCGGCACTGGACGGCTCGCGCGAGATCAGCTTCACGGTCGTCTCCATCACCTTGTCGCTGATCGCCGTCTTCATTCCCCTGCTCGGGATGGGCGGTATCGTCGGTCGTCTGTTCCGCGAGTTCGCCGTCACCCTGTCGGCGGCCATCCTGATTTCCATGGTCATCTCGCTGACTGCCACGCCGGCCATGTGCGCCTGGCTGCTCAAGGGCCAGAAGGAAGGTGGGGAGGAGGATCCAGAGGCTCCCACCGGGCGCTGGCAGCGCCTCACGCGCGGCTTCGCGCTCCGGGCCAAGCGCCTGCAGCGCCGTCTGATGCGCGGCTATCGCCGCAGCCTGGCCTGGTCGCTGCGTCACGGACCGATCATGATGATCG
The DNA here is from genome assembly GCA_035564055.1 of Rhodocyclaceae bacterium. GTDB lineage: Bacteria > Pseudomonadota > Gammaproteobacteria > Burkholderiales > Rhodocyclaceae. Next base: position 4,817 of record DATMTO010000287.1, read on the forward strand.
TGCTGGTGCTGACGATTGCACTCAACGTCACGCTGTACATCACCATCAAGAAGGGCTTCTTTCCGCAGCAGGACACCGGCCGCATCATGGTCATGATCCAGGCCGACCAGAGCATTTCCTTCCAGGCCATGCGCGACAAGCTGCTCAAGTTCATGAGCATCATCCAGGAGGACGACGCCGTCGCCACCGTCACCGGCTTCACCAGTGGCGGCCGCGGCAACAGCGCGCAGATGTTCATGACCTTGAAGCCGATCGGCAAGGGCGAAGGCAAGCGCCAGATCAGCGCCGACGCCGTGATCAACCGCCTGCGGCCCAAGCTCTCGCACGAGCCCGGCGCCAACGCCTTCCTCGTCGCGGCGCAGGACATCCGTGTCGGCGGCCGCCCCAGCAACGCGCAGTATCAGTACACCCTGCAGGCCGACGAACTCTCCGATCTGCGCACCTGGGAGCCGCAGATCCGTAACGCCCTGGCCAAGCTGCCCGAACTCACTGACGTAAACACCGACCAGCAGGACAAGGCGGCGCAAACCTCGATCATCATCGATCGCGACAAGGCCATGCAGCTCGGCCTGTCGATGCGCACCATCGACACCGCACTGTCGAACGCCTTCAGCCAGCGTCAGGTCGGCATCATCTACAACCCGCTCAACCAGTACCGCGTGGTCATGGAACTGGCGCCGCAATGGCTGCAGAACCCCGATACGCTGAAGAATTTCTACATTGGCGGCAGCAACGGCGCGCAGATTCCGCTCTCGGCCTTTGCCTACCTCAAGAGCACCAACACGCCGTTGCAGGTCAATCACCAGAGCGGCTTCCCGGCGTCGACCTTGAGCTTCAATCTGCCGCCGGGGGTGTCGCTGAGTCAGGCGCAGGCGGCCATCGCCAAGACCATGGCGCAGATCGGCGTACCAACCAGCGTGCAGGGTTCCTTCCAGGGGACGGCCAAGGCCTTTGAGGCCTCCAACAAGAGTCAGCCGCTGCTGATCCTTGCCGCCATCGTGACCATCTACATCGTGCTGGGCATGCTCTATGAAAGCCTGCTGCATCCGCTGACCATTCTGTCCACGCTGCCCTCGGCCGGGCTCGGCGCGCTGCTGGCACTGATGGCCGCCAAGACTGAGTTCAGCCTGATCGCACTGATCGGCGTGATCCTCCTGATCGGCATCGTCAAGAAGAACGCCATCATGATGATTGACGTCGCCATCGCCCAGCAGCGTAACCGCGACAGTACCCCTGCGG
>DATMTO010000288.1:0-12684 GCA_035564055.1 Rhodocyclaceae bacterium
GTCCCAGACGTGGTCGTTGGTGAGCTTCTGCAGTTCGCCGTCGCGCAGCAGATACAGGCGCGAGTCGCCGACGTGGGCGTAGGTATAGCGGCTGCCGCGCATGACGATGGCGGTCAGCGTCGTGGCCATGCCGACATTTTGTTGCTGCTTCTGCGCCTGCGAGTAGAGCCAACGATTGAGCGCCTGCAGCACCATGTCCAGCGCCTTGGGAATGGCCCAGGTGTCCGGCGTGGCGTAGTAGTCGGAGAGCAGACCACGCACGGTGAACTCGGACGCTTCACGCCCCTTGGCATGGCCACCCACGCCGTCGGCGACGGCGGCGAGCAGACCCTTGTTCTCCAGCTCCGCGCCCTCGGGCGTGGTGAAGCCGTAGTAGTCCTCATTGCGCGGGCGTGGTCCGGTCAGCGAGGAATAGCCGAGGGCGATGTCGAGTGGCATGCGATGGGTTTATCCGTAGGGTGGCGCAAGCATAAACCCCGGCGAGGCATGACGGGAATCCCTGCCAACCTCACATCCCCGGCCGGGCGATGTGCCGCAATTGCTTGCGGAGCGGAAGAGCAAGGAGTCCCGTCATGCCCCGGCGGGGGCACGGCGCGGACCTTAAATCTTTGCGCTGGTCAGGTGCGGAGCGCCCCAGGTGGTACGCCAGCGCGTCTTGACCGAGGTGAGGCCGATCAGCGCCAGTATTGCGAGTCCGGCGAAAATCGTGAAGCCCATCATGTAGCTGCCCGTCACCTGGCGCGAGTAGCCGAGCGAGGAGGCAAGGTAGAAGCCGCCGATGCCACCGGCCATGCCGACGAGACCGGTCATGACGCCGATTTCCTTGCGGAAGCGCTGCGGCACCAGCTGGAATACCGAGCCGTTGCCCATGCCCAGCGCCAGCATGGCGAGCACGAACACCGCCAGCGCAGCCCAGAAGCTGGGCAGGCCGATGCCGATGATGGCCAGCATGATGGCGGCAAAGATATATACGGCGGAGAGCGACTTGATGCCGCCGATGCGGTCGGCCAGGGCGCCGCCGAAGGGGCGGATCATCGAGCCGGCGAAGACGCAGGCGGCCGTGGCGTAACCGGCGTGCTTGGGATCAAGGCCGTATTGGGTATTGAAGTAGATGGTCAGCGACGAGGCGAGGCCGACGAAGCCGCCGAAGGTGACCGAGTAGAAGAACATGAACCACCACGCATCCTTGTCCTTGAGCACGGTCAGGTATTCAGCCATGCGCTTAGGTGGCGGGCATTCGGGCGCATCCTTGGCGACGATCACGTAGAACACGAAGACGATGGCGAGCGGGATCAGGCACATGCCGAACACATTGGTCCAGCCGTAGGCGGCGGCAAGGCCGGGGCCGATCAGCGCGGCAATGGCGGTGCCGGAGTTACCCATGCCGGCAATGCCCAGCGCCTTGCCTTGGTGCTCGGGCGGATACCAGCGCGAAGCCAGCGGCAAGGCCACCGCGAAGGAGGCGCCGGCTACGCCGAGGAAGATGCCGAGCAGCAGCGCCTGTTCATACGAGTGAATGCCGAAGTGCCAGGCCACGAACAGCGCCGCCATGACGATGAGCTGGCCGATCAGGCCGGTCATCTTGGGCTTCAGGTGATCAACCAGCATGCCCATGACGAAGCGCAGCAGCGCGCCGGCCAGTACCGGTGTTGCCACCATGAGGCCCTTCTGGGCGTGCGTGAGGCCGAGGTCGGCGGCGATCTGCACGCCGAGCGGACCGAGGATGACCCAGACCATGAAGGCCAGATCGAAGTAGAGGAAGGCTGCAATCAGCGTGGGTGTGTGGCCGGCTTCGAGAAAGGATTTCTTGTCCATGATGCATTTAGGAGGGGTAGATGTTGCTCCTTCTTTAGCAACGGCTGTGCCATCACGGTGCGGAGGAATGCCTGCAAGTGGGGCAAAGCCTTGAGACTGCTAGGAAATGGTGCATCTGGACGGCAGCATTTTCGACTTCATGGGCGCGGGCCACCCGAAAAGGTCGCTAAAGAAATGTGCATTCCGGGTGCAAGTTTTCAGTATTTGCCCCAAGTTGGGGCGGATCGTCAAACGCCGGAAAAAGTGCGCCAGCGAGGAAAACCCAGACAAATGAAGGCGCTGGCTAAAGTTGCATTAATGGCACATGGATTGCTTTACAGGGTGGCAAGACACGCCACCACAGACGTGGCACCGAATTGGAACAGATCGCAGTGAGGAACCCCTGATGGAAAAACTAAAACTGGTGATGATCGGCAACGGCATGGCAGGCTGCCGCACTCTGGAGGAGCTGCTGAAGCACGCGCCTGATCTCTACGACATCACCGTGTTCGGTGCCGAGCCACATCCCAATTACAACCGCATCATGCTGTCGCCGGTGCTGGCCGGTGAAATGGGCGTCAAGGACATCATCCTGAATCCGCTCGACTGGTATCGGGAAAACAAGATCAATCTGCATCTGGGCAAGAAGATCGAGAAGATCGACCGCGTCAATCGCACCGTGATCGCCAGCGATGGCACCAAGGCTCAGTACGATCGCCTGCTGCTGGCCACCGGTTCCTCGCCTTTCATCCTGCCTGTGCCCGGTAACGACCTGCCCGGCGTCATCGGTTATCGCGACATCGCCGACACCGACATGATGATCGAGGCGGCGCGCCTGTATAAGCATGCGGTTGTCATCGGCGCCGGTCTGCTGGGTCTCGAAGCCGCCAATGGTCTGCTGCTGCGCGGCATGGATGTGACCGTAGTGCATATCGCCGACTGGATCATGGAGCGTCAGCTCGACAAGGCCTCCGCCGATATGCTGATGCACTCGCTGGAGCAGAAGGGCATCAAATTCAAGCTGAATGCTTCCACCAGCGAGCTGGTCAAGGGCGAAAGCGGTCGTGTCTGCGCGCTCAAGTTGAAGGACGGCGAAACCATTCCGGCCGACATCGTGGTCATGGCCGCCGGTATCCGTCCCAACGCCGAACTGGCCAAGGCGGCCGGCATTCACAGCAATCGCGGCGTCGTCGTGAACGACACCATGCAGACCTACGATCCGCGCGTCTACGCCATCGGCGAATGCGCCGAGCACCGCGGCGTTGCCTACGGCCTGGTCGCTCCTCTGTTCGAACAGGCCAAGGTCTGCGCCAACCATCTGGCCATGCACGGTATCGGCCGCTACACCGGCTCCGTCACCTCGACCAAGCTCAAGGTCACCGGCATCGATGTGTTCTCGGCCGGCGACTTCATGGGCGGCGACGGCACCGAGGAAATCGTGCTGCACGATCCTTCGGGCGGTGTGTACAAGAAGCTGGTACTGAAGGATGAAAAGCTGATCGGCGCGGTCATGTACGGCGACACTTCCGACGGCGGCTGGTACTTCCAGTTGCTCAAGGATCAGCAGAACGTTGCCGAGATGCGCGACTCGCTGATGTTCGGTGAGATGGCACACGCCAGCCGCGTCGGCGACGTTGGTCACCAGGGCCACAACAAGGCCGCGATGATGGCCGATACCGCCGAAGTCTGCGGCTGTAATGGCGTTTGCAAGGGCACCATCGTCAAGGCCATCAAGGAACAGGGTCTGTTTACGCTCGACGAAGTCAAGAAGCAGACCAAGGCGGCCAGCTCGTGCGGTTCCTGCACCGGCCTGGTCGAGCAGATCCTCGCCTCGACGCTGGGCGGCGCATACCAGCAGACCAATCCGAGCGACAAGCCGGTGTGCGGCTGTACCGACCACAACCACGGCGAAGTGCGCAAGGCCATTGTCGACAAGCATCTCCTGACCGTCTCCGATGTGATGAAAGAGCTGGCCTGGAAGACGCCGAATGGCTGCGCCACTTGTCGCCCCGCCCTCAACTACTACCTGATCTCCTCCTGGCCGCATGAGGCCAAGGACGATCCGCAGTCGCGCTACATCAATGAGCGCCACCACGCCAATATCCAGAAGGACGGTACCTATTCGGTGGTGCCGCGCATGCTCGGCGGCCTTACCACGCCGGACGAATTGCGCGCCATTGCCGACGTCGCCGACAAGTTCAAGGTACCGACCGTCAAGGTCACTGGTGGTCAGCGTATCGACCTCCTGGGCGTGAAGAAGGAAGATCTGCCGAAGATGTGGGAAGACCTGTCCAAGGCCGGCATGGTTTCGGGCCACGCCTACGGCAAGAGCATCCGTACCGTGAAGACCTGTGTCGGCGCCGAGCACTGCCGCTTCGGGACGCAGAAGTCGATGAGCATGGGCGTCAAGCTCGAAACCATGCTGTTCGGCATGTACTCGCCGCACAAGGTCAAGCTGGCCGTGTCGGGCTGCCCGCGCAACTGCGCCGAGGCCGGCATCAAGGACGTCGGCGTGATCGGCGTGGATTCGGGCTACGAAATCTATGTCGCCGGCAACGGCGGCATCAAGACCGAGGTCGCCGAATTCCTGGTCAAGGTCAGCACTGACGAGGAGGTGATGGAGTACTCGGCCGCCTTCCTGCAGCTCTACCGCGAAGAAGGCTACTACCTCGAGCGCACCTGTCACTATGTCGCCCGTGTCGGCCTCGACTATGTGAAGAAGATCATTCTCGACGACGCCGAGCGCCGCAAGGAACTCTACGAGCGCATGCTGTATTCGCTGCAGGGCTTCGAAGATCCGTGGCTGCAGGCGGTCAAGGATCCGGAAATCCGCAAGCGTTACGAAATCCTCGCTGTCTAAGCAATCGAATTAAGGAAAGAGAAACTCCATGAGTACCTGGAAAACCGTTTGCGAACTGATTGAAATCCCCGTCCTCGGCAGCCGTATCGTTCGCTCCGAGAGCGAGGGCGACATTGCTGTCTTCCGCAATGCCGAGGATGAGGTCTTCGCCGTCCATGACAAGTGCCCGCACAAGGGTGGGCCGCTGTCGCAAGGCATCGTGCACGGCAAGTCGGTAACCTGTCCGCTGCACAGCTGGAAGATCGGCCTCGATACCGGCGAAGCGCAGGCGCCCGATGTCGGCTGCACCAAGCGCTACGACTGCAAGGTCGAAAATGGCATGGTGTTGCTTAATCTGGCCTAAGTGCTTCCCGTAGCCTAAAAAAACCGGCATGTATGCCGGTTTTTTTATTTCTGCGTCTTCTGCGCAGCTATCCATCATGACCAAACAGCCCGGTGTTGCAGGCATGCCCGGGTCTTGCTTGATGTAGATCAATAAAGCGAGCAACGCTCGGCTGACTCTGTGGGTGGATTGATATAGTAAAAATGTAACTAAAACAAAGACTGGCAACCCAAGACTGGCAACCCTTACGGAAGCGCAAAGATGAGCCGACATCATCTGCACGAAAGTCTTTATCTGCCCCTCGTCAATCAGGTCATGCCGGACGCCTTGTTCGTGCATGACGAGGTTGGCCGAATTCTCGAGGTCAATGCCAAGGCCTGCGAAAGCCTGGGCTATAGCGCCGCCGAGCTGCTCCGCCTCGGCGTTGTCGACATCGAACTGGATTTCGATCAGGCCAGCGCCGAAGCGATGTGGCGCCAGATGGTGTCTGGCAAGACCGAGACTGTCTACGGCCGGCACCGGCGCAAGGACGGTAGCGAGTTTCCGGTCGAGGTGCATGTGGCGCTGCTGCCGCTCCCTGACCTGCGGCTCTTTCTCAGCGTCGTGCGCGACATTACCGAGCGCAAGCTGTTCGAGGAACGCACCCGCCTTCAGGCCATGGTGTTCGACAACGTGGAGGAGGGCATCGTCATTACGGACGCGGAAGGCAGGGTCGTCGATGCCAACCCGGCTTTCGAGCGCATCACCGAATACTCCCGCGCGGAGCTGCTCGGCAAAAATCTGCGCATCCTCAATTCGGGACAGCACGAGCCCGAGTTCTATCTGGCTATCTGGGAGGCGCTACGGCAGCAGGGCGCCTGGAGTGGCGAGATCTGGAATCGACGCAAGAGCGGCGATGTTTACCTGCAGTGGGAAAGCATCGGCGCCGTGCGCGATGTGCGCGGTGAAATCAGCAACTATGTGGGCGTGGCCATCGACCTGAGTCGCATGCGACACGCGCAAAGCGATCTGGAGCGCATGGCGCACCATGATCCGCTCACCGATCTGCCGAATCGTCTCCTGCTGGTATCGCGCCTGGAGCATGCCATCGAACGTGCCAAGCGCTTCGGCAGCATCGGTGCGGTGCTGTTCATGGATCTCGATTTCTTCAAGGAGGTCAACGACCGCTGTGGCCATGCCAGCGGCGACGAATTGCTGCAGATGGTGGCGAAGCGCATCAAGTCGCGCCTGCGCGAGGTGGATACCCTGGCGCGTCTGGGCGGCGATGAGTTCGTCGCCGTGCTGGTCGATCTCAAGTCGCGAGAGACGGCCGAGATGATCGCCTGCGACCTGATTGAGCAACTGGCGCGGCCTTTCACCCTGTCCTGCGGCAGCACCGTATGCATCGGCGTGAGCGTGGGGATCGCACTGTTTCCGAGCGACGGCGAGAATGCCGGCGAGCTGGTCAAGCTCGCCGACCAGGCGCTGTATCGGGCCAAGCGTGAGGGGCGTGGGCGGCACCGTTTCACAAGCAACTGAGGTAAGCGGGTGTGCTTCAGCCCGGCCGGGCCTGCGCGCCGGCGTGCATTCCGGGCAAGGCCGACAGCAGTACGGCGCCAAAGCCGGCGCTTGCGGCGAGCAGGGCCGCTTCGACTGAAGGCAGCGCAAAGCGGAGCAGCTCGCGGCTGGACGGCAGCAGCAGGCCGAGCGCGAACAGAGCTGCAGCGGCCGACAGGATGATCCAGAACGACTTGTGCATGCTGCCGAATGCCGGCCGGCCGGCCCCGAGCGCGCCGGCGGTGACGCTGACAAGTCCGACATTGGCCGCCATCAGACAGATGATCGCCAGTGTGCGTGCGAGGTTCTCGCTGTGGCCGAGTTGCAGGCTGACCCAGTAAACAAGAATGATCGCGCCGAGCGCCGCGAGGCCGTGGATGACGCCTTTGCGCAGCAACGGCAGGCCGACCAGCATGTCCGTGGTGCGCCGTGGTGGACGTCGCATCAGGTCGCGGTCAGGCGGGATCGCTTCGAAGGCGATCGAGCACATCGGATCGATCAGCATTTCCAATAGTGCCACATGCATCGGCAACAGCAGCGGCGGCATGCCCATGACCACCGGTAGCAGCGCCAGTCCGGCGATGGGCACGTGGATCGCAGTGATGTAGCTGATGACCTTGCGCAGATTCTCGAAGATGCGGCGGCCCATGTGCACGCCGCCGACGATGCGGCCGAAATCCTCGTCGAGGAGGACGACCGAGGCGGCTTCGCGGGCCACGTCGGTGCCGCGCACGCCCATGGCGATGCCGATATGCGCGGCCTTCAGTGCCGGCGCATCGTTCACGCCATCGCCGGTCATGGCCACGACCTCGCCCATGCCCTTGAGGGTTTCGACCAGACGCAGCTTCTGCGCCGGCATGATGCGCGCAAAGACGCGCACCTCGGCCAGCGCGGCACGCAGCGCCTCTTCGTTCATGGCCCCGACCTCGCGGCCGGTGAGCGCGCCCGCCGCCGTCTCGATGCCTGCCTGACGGGCGATGGCCAGTGCTGTGGCCGGATAGTCGCCGGTGATCATTGCCACCTTGATGCCGGCGGCATGCGCAGTGGCAACGGCCTCCGGCACCGAGGCGCGCAGCGGATCGGCAAGCCCGATCAGGCCTTCGAAGCTGAATTCGAAATCATGCTGCTCGTCGGGCGGGGTAGCCGGCGGTGCCGTATGCACGGTGCTGCTGCTGGCGACTGCAATGACCCGCAAACCTTGGGCGGCGAGCGCCTGCACTTCCGCAAGCAAGGCTTGCGTGCGGGCGGCGTCGAAATGGCACAGGTCGGCGATCGCTTCGGGCGCCCCCTTGGCCGCGACCGCAAAGGGGCCGTCGGGCAGAATCCAGCGCCGCGACATGGCGAGCAGTTGCGGCGTGATCTCGAACTCCTGTTCAAGCTGCCAGTCCGGGTGCAAATGCTCGGTCGATGCCAGGGTGCGGTGGCCGAGTTCGACGACGGCCGCATCCATCGGATCGATGCCCTTGCGCCGCGATGCCAGTACTGCGTACTCGAGGAGCCGGTGGAGTTCCTCCGGCAGATCGGCGACGACATTGCCGACGTCGAGACGCTTGCCGCCCGCCACCAGCGCGCTGACGCGCATGCGGTTTTCGGTCAGCGTGCCGGTCTTGTCCACGCAGAGCAGGGTGGCCGCGCCGAGAGTTTCGATCACCGCCGAGCGTCGCACCAGCACCTTGGCCTGCGTCAGCCGCCAGGATCCGAGCGCCAGAAAGATCGCCAGTGTCATCGGGAACTCCTGCGGCAGCAGCGACATGGCAAAGGCGATGCCCGACAGCAGGCCCTGCATCCAGTCGCCGCGCTGGAGGCCGTACCAGAGCACGAGCAGTGTGCTGATCAGCAGCGCCAGCACCGAAAAGATGCGCACGAACTTGCGCATGATGCCTTCGAGCAGCGTGGGTTCGGGCGCGATGCCGGCAAGGGTGGCGCCAATCTGGCCGATCTGGCTGCGGCGGCCGGTGGTGGTCACTTCCGCCAGACCGTGACCGGCCACGGCCAGGGTGCCGGCGAAAAGATAGGGCAGGTCATCACCGCCGGGCAAGGGGTCGCGGGTCGGTACGGCCTCATCTGCGGCGAGCTTGCGCACCGGCACGCTTTCGCCGGTGAGAATGGATTCGTCCACCGCCAGCTCGCTGGCGCGACGCACCACCGCGTCGGCGGCGATGCGTTCGCCTTCGGCCAGCAACAGCAGATCGCCCGGGACCACCTCTCGGGCCGGAATCTGGCGGGGTTCGCCATCGCGCATTACGCGCGCCTGCGGTGCGGACAAGGCACGTAGCGCATCAAGCGCGCGTTCGCTGCGGCGTTGTTGCAGGATGACCATGCCTACCGAGAACAGCGCGAACAGTCCCAGTACCGCGCCGTCGCGGATATCGCCGAGCAGCAGGTAGATGCCCGCCGCCGCGAGCAGGAGCAGGAACATGGGTTCCGCCAGGATCTCCAGCACGGTGTGCCAGAAGTCCTTCTTCTTGCCCTCCTCAAGCTCGTTGGGGCCGTTGGCCTGTAGCCTGATCGCGGCTTCGGCCTGACTCAAGCCAGCTTCGTTCCATGCCATGGGGCGTCTTCCTTACAGGAAATCGGGGCGGGACTGCTGTCAGCGAATCTAGCCTGCGTCTGCGCTGCGCGGCTTGTCCTGTATCAAGATCGCCCCGCGCCTCAGCCTAGCTGGGATAATAGCGCTTCGATTCTACTCATCGCTTCTCGCATGTCCCAGTTCAACGCCCGTCTTGCCAAACCCCTGACCCAGGCTGAATTCAGCGAGCTCGACCGTTTTCTCGCCTCCGATCTGACTTCCGAGCACGCGATGATGGTCGATACGCTCGACGGTTTCCTCACCGCCATCGCACTCGGTCCGGTCGATATTCCGGTGCCGCAGTGGCTGCCGCGCGTGTGGGGGCCGGCAGACAAGGACGTGCCGCGTTTCCGCAATGAGGAGCAGGCCGACCGCATTCTGGCGCTGATCGTGCGTCAGCTCAACGGCATCCTGCGTACGCTGCAACTGGATATCGAAAACTACACGCCCATCGTCGACGAGATCACGCAGGACGGTGTGGATTACGACGACGCCGAGATGTGGGCTTTCGGTTTCATGGCCGGCATTAATCAGGCACGTACCGCCTGGCAGCCGGTGTTCGAGCAGCCCGAGGTACTGGAAACGCTCAAGCCCGTCTTCCTCTTGAGCGCCAAGAATCTGACCGCGGAACAGCAGCAGCTGGTGGCCACGCCGCAGCAACGCAGCGCGCTGGCGGCGCAACTGCCGGCCATGGTGGCGGCGCTGTATGCGTTCTGGGAGCCTTATCGCAAGGCGCAATCGGCTAATGGGCCTGAGCCGCTGCGCGTCGATGCCAAGGTCGGTCGCAACGATCCCTGTCCCTGCGGCAGCGGCAAGAAATTCAAGAAGTGCTGCGGTAGCGAAACCTAGCTGCGGTGAGGGCGTCGGGGCTGCTGTCAGTCGATTCCTATATATCCGGCTGAGTTGCGGCGGCATACTTTCGACATGTGTTCCAATTTGTTGAAAGTCCGATGGATCAAGCTGCCCAGCTGCTAGAAAGCGCCAAAGACCCTCACGTTGTCCTGTTGCTCACGCTCCTGCTGGCGTGGTTTGCCGGCGTCCTGATACACCACCTCGGTCGCACCGTGCTGCTGCGCCTGACGGCACATCTGCCGACGCTGCATCACGTGCTCGGCTACATCGATCGCTGCGCCGGCTACGCGATTCCTCTGCTGCTGGTGCAGATCGTGCTGCGGTCCGCCCCGGACGATCTGCGCGGCGTGGTGCCATTGCAGCATCTGAGCGCAGTCCTGTTTATCCTCACTATGACTTGGCTGCTGATCAATGCCGCGCGCGGCGTCGGCGACGCCATCGAACTGCGCAATCCGATCGACGTTGCCGATAATCTCGCTGCACGTACGATTCGCACCCAGACGCGGGTGCTGGTGCGCACGGCCATGGTCGTGATTCTGGTGGTCGGGCTGGCCGCGGTATTGATGAGCTTTCCCTCGGTGCGCACTGTCGGTGCGAGCCTGCTGGCTTCGGCCGGCGTGATCGGTCTGGCCATCGGCATGGCGGCGAAGCCGGTACTGGGCAATCTGATTGCCGGTATCCAGATTGCATTGACGCAGCCGATACGCATCGACGATGTGCTGATCGTCGAGGGTGAGTGGGGCCGGGTCGAGGAAATCACCGGCAGCTATGTGGTGCTGCGTATCTGGGATCGGCGGCGCATGGTCATTCCACTGCAGTGGTTCATCGAGCATCCCTTCCAGAACTGGACGCGCAAGAGCGCCGACATCATCGGCTCGGTGTTCTGGTGGGTGGACTATGGCCTGCCGCTGGAGCCGTTGCGCGCCGAGATTCGGCGCCTCTGCGAGCAGGTGCCGCAGTGGTGGGACGGCGAGGTGGTCGTGCTGCAGGTGGTCGATTCGAGCGAGCGTTCAATGCAGCTGCGTGCGCTGATGACGGCGCGTAACTCCGGCGACGCCTGGGATCTGCGTTGTCATGTGCGAGCCGGCGTGATCGAGTTCATCCAGCGTGAGTATCCGCAATATCTGCCGCGCCTGCGCGCAGACTTCGAAATACCCCAGGCCGGGCCGCAGGCTACTTGACAGCCGGCGCCTGACCCGGCGGCTGCATCGCCGGCGTATTGAGCAGCGGCTGCAGGGCAATGCGCAAGCCGGCGGAGAGGTCGGCATCGCTCCAGACCATGGGCTTGTTGGCGAATTGCTGCATGTCGGCGAGGCTGTATTGCGGCGGTAGAACGGTACCGCCGTAGTTCTTGAAGGCGAGGCTGCCGTCGGGTTGTATGCCGGATACCTCGACTGAAATACCGTAGGTGCGTTCAGCGGCGGTGCCGGTCGAATCGGGATTGGCCGGCAGCATGCGGCGGCCGTCCCACTCGACCCTGCCGCCGACGACCTCGGCCGGCCGGACAACCAGACGCGCATCGATCAGCATCGCGCAATGGGTTGCCTCGCAGCTCTTGCTGATCAGACTGCCCAGCGCCTGCCGGTATTCCGCCTCCTTGAACTGGCCGTTCGGCTGCAGTACGCCGCCGACCGCAGCCGCTTCGCGATTCCATTGCGCCACATAGTCGTCCTTCTTCAATACCGTGACCTTGTAGCCCGCTGCGTCGAGCTGCTTCTTGAGCTGTTTGTGCAACAGCTCGGCCCCTTCGCGCATCTCCTCGTACTGCGTCTCCTGCGGCGGGAGCAGGGTGAGATTGGCGCCCGCCGGCGGCGGCGTGTAGGTGGCCGCGCGATAGGCGTCGGGCGCTGTCGGGATCGGCGTGGTGGTGACGCAGGCAGTCAGTATGAGCGCCGGGAGCAGCGAAAGTTTACGCACGGGAGTGAGCAGTGTCATTGCGATGCCAGACATACGCGAGATTGTACGGCGTCGGCTCGTGCATCCCGCAGGCCGGATCGGCTGAACAGACCCGTTCCGGCCCGGCAAATGCGTATGTCGTCAGCGCAGCACCAGGCTGCCGACGCCGATGGCAATAAATACCCAGAAGATGCCGCCGATGACGAGGAAGAACCAGTTGGCGATGCTGTAGCTGGCATTGCCGCTACCTTCGGGATCACCGCAGGCGGTATTGATGGCGGTCTGCGCGCGCAGGTAAAGGTAGGCAAGCGGTGCCAGCAGCAGAATGGAGATCATATCCAGTAGCGAGGTGCCGTTCTTGCTGGCGAAGACCCGGTCGAAGATATTGGAGATGATGTAGATGACCACGATCAGCGTGGCGTCGCGTCCCGGTGTCCAGTCGATCTGCAGGTTGCGCCGTTGCAGGGTTTCGTCGACACGCCGGAACAGGGAGTGCGTGAAGAAAATGAGAAAAAGGCCGCGTACGCCGGGCCACAGGTTCTCGCCGGTGGCGGCCTTGTAGGCGCGCCAGTTGCGGTAGGTCCAGTAGATCGAATACAGGCCGATGGTGGCAAGGAACAGCAGCAGGAACTTGCGGCGTGATACGACGTAGAACATCAACTCCTGCGTGTCGGCATCGTCCTGTGCCTGCAGGTTGGCTTGCGGCGGTGCATAAACGTTGGCAACGGTCTCGCTCATGTTTTCTCCCGTGGTGGTCGAGCGGCACATCCGCTCGGTCAAGCTAAGCGAGCATGACTATACCTCACGAAATGAAATCAAATCTCGGCTGCCGATTTTTTGGGTTTTGGCGCGGTC
>DATMTO010000289.1:0-11552 GCA_035564055.1 Rhodocyclaceae bacterium
GGGTGACTGTGGTTCGCACTGCGGCTTTGCCGCAGTGCTTCCCAAAAAGGGTCGCTTCGTAGCACGGTTAATACGCCTGTTCGCTCCGCGAACGGGTCGCTTTTGCTTGGACGGCCCGGCGCAAAAGCTATGCTTGCCTCACTGTCCGCTAGAATGGCCGCATACTTTTCGGGGAAGGAGTGGCAATGTCGCTTGCTGTTCTTCGTTCGCGCGCGCTGGCCGGTATGGCCGCACCTGAAGTCACCGTCGAAGTCCATATCGCAGCAGGCTTGCCTTCCTTCACGCTGGTCGGCTTGCCCGATACCGAAGTCAAGGAAGCGCGCGACCGCGTTCGCGCAGCGATCCAGAACTGTCGCTTCGAGTTCCCGCAAAAAAGAATCACCGTCAATCTGGCGCCGGCCGACCTACCCAAGGAGTCCGGGCGTTTTGATCTGCCAATCGCACTGGGTATCCTCATCGCCTCCGGCCAGATCCAGGTCCGCGATCTCGATCAATACGAATTTGCCGGCGAGCTGGCGCTCGGCGGCGAGCTACGCAATGTCCACGGCACGCTGGCAATGTGCGCCGCCGTTGCCGGCGGGGAACGCACCTTTGTCCTGCCGCGCAGCAACGCTGCGGAGGCCGGCCTGGTGCGCAAGGTCAGCGTCCTTCCTGCAGACAATCTGCTCGAAGTTTGCGCCCATCTGTCGGGGCAGCAAACCCTGCCGCTGCATCAGAGTAATAGCGAGAGCGCCGCACCGCACTATCCCGATCTGTCTGAAGTCCGCGGTCAGGCCGCCGCCAAACGCGCCCTGGAAATTGCCGCCGCCGGCGGACACAGCGTGCTGATGTCCGGCCCACCGGGCACCGGCAAGTCGATGCTGGCGCAGCGCTTTCCCGGCCTGCTGCCAGAAATGGAGGACAACGAGGCACTCGAGTCCGCCGCCATTCATTCACTGGCTGGCACGTTCGAGACCGGGCGCTGGCGGCAACGTCCGTTTCGCAGCCCGCATCATTCAGCTTCCGCGCCGGCGCTGGTCGGTGGGGGATCGATTCCGCGTCCCGGCGAAATCTCGCTGGCGCACCATGGCGTACTATTTCTCGACGAGCTCCCTGAGTTCGATCGCCGCGTTCTGGAGGCGCTACGCGAGCCCCTGGAGAGCGGCAATATCCACGTCGCCCGGGCCGGCCATCGCGCCAGCTTCCCCGCGCAGTTCCAATTGATCGCGGCAATGAATCCCTGTCCCTGCGGCTATCTCGGCCAGGCCCGGTGTCGCTGTACGCCGGACCAGGTGGCGCGGTACCGCGGCAAACTCTCCGGCCCCTTGCTTGATCGTATCGACCTGATCCTCGATGTGGCCACCATCACCGAGGCCGAGCTGTCGGCACGCAGCGGTGGCGATCCGAGCAGCAAGATACGCGAACGCGTCCGCGCCGCCCGCCAGCGACAATTGAGCCGGCAAGGCAAAACCAATGCGCAACTGAATCCCGACGAGATCGAAAGCCACTGCATCACCAACGCCGAAGGGGAGGCCTTGCTGAAGCGTGCGCTGAGCCAGCTGAATCTGTCGGCTCGCGGTTATCACCGTATTCTCCGGGTCGCGCGCAGCATCGCCGACCTGGCCGCAAGCGAACAGGTAACCGCTCCGCATATCGCCGAAGCCATTCAGTACCGCCGCGGCACGCCGGCCTGATCTTGTCTAGCTGAACGGGCTATTGCCGCCCTTCAGCACGCTCCCTACCATTTGCTCCGCCATTTGCCGGCAATGCGCCTTCAGGGTCACTGCAGGGCACGGCCTTTACGGTAAGATTCGGTCGATCTAGGGAGCTAATACATGAAAATCGCCATTGCCGGGACCGGCTACGTCGGCCTGTCCATCGCCACCTTGCTGGCGCAGCATCACGACGTCGTCGCGCTCGACATCTCGCCGGAAAAGGTGGCGATGCTGAACCGCAAGCAGTCGCCTATCGCCGATGCCGAGATCGAGGAGTATCTGGCCACCAAGCCCCTGCGCCTGCACGCCACGCTCGACAAGAAGGAAGCCTATGCAGGCGCCGACTTCGTCGTCATTGCCACGCCGACGGACTACGATCCCGAAACCAACTATTTCAACACCGCCACGGTTGAAGCCGTGATCGCCGACGTGCTGGCGATCAATCCTAAGACCACGATGGTGATCAAGTCGACCATCCCGGTCGGCTATACAGAAAGCGTCAAGCAGAAGTTCAAGGCCGACAACATCATCTTCTCGCCGGAGTTCCTGCGCGAAGGCAAAGCGCTCTACGACAACCTGTATCCCTCGCGCATCGTTGTCGGCGAACATTCCGAGCGCGCCAAGGTCTTCGCCGAGCTGCTGCGCGAAGGCTCGCTCAAGCCGGATACGCCGGTGCAGTTCGCCAATGCGACCGAAGCCGAGGCGATCAAGCTTTTCGCCAATACCTTCCTGGCCATGCGCGTTGCTTACTTCAACGAACTCGACACCTATGCCGCAGTGCATGGGCTGGACTCGCGCACCATCATTGACGGCGTCTGTCTCGACCCGCGCATTGGCTCGCACTACAACAATCCTTCCTTCGGCTACGGCGGCTATTGCCTGCCCAAGGACACCAAGCAGCTGCTTGCCAACTACAAACATGTGCCGCAGAACCTGATTCGCGCAATCGTTGATGCCAACGGTACGCGCAAGGATTTCGTCGCCGACGATATCCTGCGCAAACAGCCCAAGACGGTCGGCATCTTCCGCCTGATCATGAAGGCCGGCTCGGACAACTTCCGCGCCTCCAGCATCCAGGGCATCATGAAACGCATCAAGGCCAAGGGCGTCGAAGTCGTAATCTACGAGCCAGTACTGAAGGATCAGACCTTCTTTAACTCGGAAGTCGTCAGCGACCTGGCCGAGTTCAAGTCACGCGCCGACGTGATCATCGCCAATCGCCGTACCGACGAGTTGGCCGATGTCGCCGCCAAGGTCTACACTCGCGACCTGTTCGGCTCGGACTGATAAACGGGGCCGATGCACAGCGCTCACGCCCGGAAGTGCTGTGCGCCCCTTGAACACAATCCCGAATACTCGTTCATAAAATGAAATTCCAGATCGTCCCCGTCACCCGCTTCCAGCAAAACTGCTCCGTCATCTGGTGCGAGGAAACCAAGAAGGCTGCCGTCGTCGATCCCGGCGGCGACCTGCAGAAGATTCTCGACGTGGTCGCGGCCAAGGGCCTCACGGTCGAGAAGATTCTGGTCACGCACGGCCACCTCGATCACTGCGGGCAGGCCGCCACGCTGGCGGCTCAGCTCGGCGTCGAGATCGAAGGTCCGCACGAGGCCGAACGTTTCTGGCTGGAAAAGCTCGGCCCCGAACAGGGCCAATTCTTCGGCCTTGATGCCGGCGTGCCCTTCGAGCCGAAGCGCTGGCTCGAGGAAGGCGATACCGTCACCGTCGGCAATGAAACCCTGCAGGTCTTCCACTGCCCCGGCCACACCCCCGGGCATGTGGTCTTCTACAACCCCAAGGAAGAGCTCGCCATCGTCGGCGATGTGCTGTTCAAGGGCGCCATGGGTCGTACCGACTTTCCCATGGGCAACAACGCGGATCTGCTCAACGCGATCCGCACCAAGCTGCTGACGCTGCCGGACGACGTCGAATTCATTCCCGGTCACGGCCCGATGTCGACGATTGGCGACGAGAAGGAGCACAATCCCTTCGTCTCGCACAAGAAGTTCGGCTGACACGGCGCTCGCGGAGAATCACATGATCACCATCAACGATCGCATCAAGGTCGCCAACGACGCGCCCTTCGTCCTGTTCGGCGGCATCAATGTGCTGGAGTCGCGCGAGCTTGCGCTGACCGCCTGCGAAGCCTATGTGCGCGTGACCAAGAAGCTCGGCATTCCCTATGTCTTCAAGGCCAGCTTCGACAAGGCCAATCGTTCGTCGATTCACTCCTACCGCGGCCCCGGTCTTGAAGAAGGCCTGAAGATCTTCGAGGAAGTGAAGAAGACCTTCGGTGTGCCGGTCATCACCGATGTGCACGAGCCGTGGCAGGCACCGATCGCCGCCGAGGTCATCGACGTGCTGCAGCTGCCGGCCTTCCTTGCACGCCAGACCGATCTGGTCGTGGCCATGGCCAAGACCGGCCGCATCATCAATATCAAGAAGCCGCAGTTCCTGAGTCCGCAGCAGATCCCGAACATCGTCGAGAAATTCGTTGAGGCCGGCAACGACAAGATCATCCTGTGCGAGCGCGGTGCCAACTTCGGCTACGACAATCTGGTGGTAGACATGCTGGGCTTCGGCGTCATGAAGAAGACCACCGGCAACCGCCCCATTATCTTCGACGCGACGCATGCGTTGCAGCAGCGCGAAGCCGGCAGCGCCGCCTCCGGCGGTCGTCGCGAGCAGATTGTCGATCTGGCGCGGGCCGGCATGGCGGTTGGTCTGGCAGGGCTCTTTCTCGAAGCGCATCCGGATCCGAACAAGGCCAAATGCGACGGCCCCAGCGCCTTGCCGCTGGCTCAGCTTGAACCCTTCCTCGCCCAGATCAAGGCACTCGACGAGCTGGTCAAGTCCTTCGCGCCGCTCAATATCGAGGGCTACTGAGCTCCTCGTCGGGAACCGCCTCGTCACATTCGTCGGCGAGGCCGGCGAGGCTCAGGCCCATGCGGGCAAAGGCGTAGAAGCACTGTGTCGACCATGACGGTGACGCAATCAGCGTATACATGAGTGCTCTCCCGACGATGCTACGGCGCTCAGGCGAAGTCGCCGTAAGCATCGCGACGCGCCTGTGCGGCCGGCTGCTCGGAGGCCGGCGTGCACTCAACGTCGCCGAACCAGTCATTGGCGTCGTTCACGGCAGCACAATCGGAACCCTGGCAGGCAGTTGCATGGGCGGCATGGGTGTTTTCGAGGGCATTCATTTTTCTATCCTTTCCTTTCAGGCAAACAGGCGCACAAATTCGCTCAACAGCACAGCGGCGCCACCGATCGCAACGGCAACGCCGAGCGCGAACTGGAGAGTCCTCAGCCAGCGGTGGCCATGTTGATGCAGATGAATCGAGTGGTTCATGATGCGCTCCGGCAATTGACTACGATCTGATTGTGGCCAAGGGCCGCAATAGTTGCCAATTGCGATTCGCTTTAGAGGAAATTGTTTTTGACTATGATTTGCGTAAGAACCCGTCTCGTCCTTCTCGGCGGCCTGTTTGCCGGAACAGTCGCCACCATCGCACAGCTACTGCTTTGGTGGCTGCTGGCAGTGCCTTTGCCGGAGGTGCTCTATCGTGATACCCGCCTGACAGCAGCAATCCTGCTCTCACCCTCCCTGCTGGTACCAGAACACTTATTCGAGAGACCAGATTTACTCACGCTTCTTACAGCAACGACTATTCATTTCCTGCTATCAACCATCTATTCGGCGGCATTATTCTTTCTATGCAAACATCTGCGGCCGCTCGCCAAGCAGCCGCTCAGCGCCGGTGTCGGCTTTGGCCTGTTGCTCTACATCATCAATATGTACGGCTTCACCGCGCTCATGCCCTGGTTCAGTCTTGTCCGCGATGGCATCACGGTGGCTGCGCATGCGGTTTTCGGGCTGTGTCTGGGCCTTGCCGTGCGGGCAAATACACGGCCCAACGTGCCGCTATTGCCCATTTAGTCCTGCCCGGGCAATTGCTAGACTGGCTGCGATCCCAGAAACTGCGCGGATTTCCGCACGGTTGCTGTAAACCACTGATACGCAAGTGACCAAGTCCGCCTCGCAAATCTCCCTGCCCTTGTCCGAACAATCCTCTCCCGCTGCAGCCCCCGCCGAACTGGCGCCCGCGACGATCGATTTCAAAGGCTTCTCCCTGCCCGTCATGCAGGTGGCCCTGAGTCGTCTGGAGCCGGAGCAGATCGCAGCCGCCATCAAGACGCGCTTCGGCAAGAATGCCAGCCGCTTCTTCGATAACGATCCGGCCGTGCTGGATCTGGGCAAGGTCGAGGCCGACAGCGCCGACTGGGCCGCCGTCAAGGAACAGCTTGCCGGTGCGAGTCTGCAGCTGGTTGCGGTCTACGGCGGCAATGAATCGCTGCTGGCCAGTGCCCGCGATGCCGGCCTGGCCGTGATCGATGCGCCGCCGGTTTCGCGCGCGGCGCCCAAGGCAAAGGAAGAAGTGCCGGTGCTCGAAGCCGCGGTCGAAGCGGCATCTGCCGCGGAGGCAAAACCCGCCACGGCCGAGCCCATCGCTGCGCCGCCGGCCAACAGCATTGCGGCCGCCATGGTCATCGACAAGCCCTTGCGTTCGGGACAACGTATTTACGCCAGAGGAGGCGATCTGGTGGTGCTGGCCATGGTCAGCGCCGGAGCAGAGGTTATTGCCGACGGCAATATCCACATCTACGCGCCGCTCCGCGGCCGCGCGCTGGCAGGCGCGCAGGGCGACCAGAAGGCGCGCATCTTCACCACCAGTTTCGAAGCCGAACTGGTCTCCATCGGCGGCGTGTATCGCACGTTCGAGTCGCCGCAACAGTTCGGCAAGCTCGCCGGCCAGCCTGTGCAAGTCAGCCTGATTGCAGACGAAAGCAAACCGGACGCCGAGCCCAAGCTCAACGTCGCACCGCTCTCGACCCGCTGAATCCTCAAATTCTCATCAAGGAAAACACCATGACCCGTATCGTCGTCGTTACCTCCGGCAAAGGCGGTGTCGGCAAGACCACCACCAGCGCCAGCTTTTCCTCCGGCCTTGCGATGCGCGGCTACAAGACCGCCGTCATCGACTTCGACGTCGGCCTGCGCAACCTCGACCTGATCATGGGTTGCGAACGCCGCGTGGTGTACGACCTGATCAACGTCATCAACGGCGAGGCTACGCTCAATCAGGCGCTGATCAAGGACAAGCATTGCGAGAACCTGTTCGTGCTGCCGGCCTCGCAAACGCGCGACAAGGATGCACTGACCGAAGAGGGCGTCGAAAAGGTGCTCAAGGATCTCGAACACATGGGCTTCGACTACATCGTCTGCGATAGTCCCGCTGGCATCGAAAGCGGCGCCTTGATGGCACTGATGTTCGCCGATGAAGCCATCGTCGTGACCAACCCGGAAGTGTCGTCGGTACGTGACTCCGACCGCATCCTCGGCATTCTGCAAGCCAAGTCCAAGCGCGCCCAGGCCGGCGGCGAACCCGTCAAGGAACATCTGCTGATCACCCGCTATTCACCCAAGCGCGTGGAAGACGGCGAGATGCTCTCGTACAAGGACGTGCAGGAAATCCTGCGCGTGCCGATCATCGGCGTGGTGCCGGAGTCGGAAAGCGTGCTGCACGCTTCCAACCAGGGCACCCCCGCCATCCACATCGAGAGTTCCGAAGTCGCCGATGCCTACAAGGACGTGATTGGCCGTTTCCTCGGTGAAGAACTGCCGCTGCGTTTTGTCGATTACGAAAAGCCCGGCCTCCTCAAGCGCATTTTCGGAGGCAAGTAAGCATGTCACTCTTTTCTCTCATCTTCGGCGAAAAGCCCAAGTCCGCCTCGGTCGCCAAGGAGCGCCTGCAACTCATCATCGCGCACGAACGCAATGACGCCAACACCGAGCCCAACTTTCTGCCCGACCTGCAGCGCGACCTGGTTCAGGTGATCAGCAAGTACGTGAAGATCAATCCGGACGACATCAAGGTCCAGCTCGAAAAGCAGGGCAACTACGAAGTTCTGGAAGTGAATATCGTGCTGCCCGACCACAAGCACTGAGCCGGTACATACGCAAAACCAAAGGCCCGCACCGCAAGGAGGCGGGCCTTTTCATTTGGCACGATGCGCTAGTGTGCGTGGCCGTCGGCAATGCAGGTGCGATTGCGGCCGCCTTGCTTGGCAGCGTAGAGGGCTGCATCCGCATTGGCCAGCAAGGCATCGACGGCGATACCGCGACGATGGGCGGCAATCCCAAAGCTGCAGGTGAGCCTGACCGCCTCGCTATCGGCATGCAGCGTCATGGCTTCGATATGGCGCCGCAGACGCTCGACCAGCTCCAGTGCGGCCTGCATGTCGCAATCCAGCAGCACGATAACGAACTCTTCGCCGCCGATACGGAACAGCTGATCAAACTCACGCAGGTGCGCGCGCAGATTGGCGCTTAGCGCGATCAGGACATCGTCTCCGAAGGCGTGGCCGTAGGTGTCATTAATGCGTTTGAAGTAATCGATATCCAGCATCACCAGACACATAGGCCCCGGTTTGCGCTCCAGATGGCCGTAGACGCGCTCCATATGCTCGTAGAATGCGCGTCGGTTGTAGACCTTGGTCAGCGCATCCACGCGCGCCAGCTCTTCGGCCTGCTGGCGGGCGCGCAAAAGCTCCTGCTCCATCCGTTTCCGGTCGGTAATGTCCACCGCAATTTCCAGCCGCACCAGACGGCCGTCCACCCAGGGAATGGCCTGGTCGCGACATTGATACCAGCGCCGGGTGACGGTGTTCTGAAACTCCCACACCACCACTCCGGCCGGTGTTCCATCGGCATCGATCAGCTTGTCGTTGGTACAGAAATCGCACTGCTTCTGCTGGCCGGCCTGCAGGTATTCGTAGCACTTCTTGCCTTCCGGTCGCCCCCACACCTTGAGGCCATACTGGCTGACAAAGAGCAGTTCGTACGTTTGCATATCCGCAACGTAGACCAGCGCATCAAGGCTGTTGAGCACCGTCTCAAGACAACGGAACTCGAAGCTCGGATCAGTATTCGGGTGACCGCTCGCGGCAATCCTTTTGTGGGAATCGGGCATGCTGCGTCCTGGCAGGTAATTTGCCGCAAATGCTAGCAGCTTCAGCCCGCAGAAAACTTACGCCTGCCGTAGACGGCCGTCAGGATATATAGTCGGCAGGATCGCCCGGCTAGGACCGTGGCGTGTCGTAATGACGGACTATTTGAGGTTCAAATCAAGCAATGCAGATCTGGGTCGATGCCGACGCCTGCCCCGGCGTAATCAAGGAAATCCTGTTTCGCGCCGCCGAGCGCAAACAGATTCCGCTCGTGCTCATCGCCAACCAACTATTGCGTCACCCACCCTCGCAATGGGTACGTGCCGTGCAGGTGCCCAAGGGCTTCGACGTGGCCGATAACCATATCGTGGAATTGGTCGCCGTCGGTGATCTGGTCATCACCGCCGATATTCCGCTCGCCGCCGCCGTGGTCGACAAGGGCGCGCATGCGCTCAATCCGCGTGGCGAACTTTACGGCAAGGAAAACATTCGCCAGCTGCTCGACATGCGCAACTTTATGGACACCTTGCGCAGCAGCGGCGTGGAAACCGGCGGCCCGAGCGCGTTTAGCCAGGCCGACCGGCAAGGCTTCGCCAACCAGCTGGACCGGTTTCTGGCCAAACCTGCGGCCTGATCACTGCCGCAGGCCGGCCACCACCTCGTCGGGACTGCGGTGCGGCGGACTGGCGACATTCGCGGCCATGGCCCGGCATTCGGTCGCGCAGACTCGGCAGGCTTCCGCACAGGCTTTGCAGTGATCCATCTGGTATCTGCCGCATATCTCCTGACAATGCTCGCAGACCTCGGCACAGGTAGCGCAGACAGCCGCGGCGAGTGGACTGTTGCGCCCCATATAGGCCGCGGCCACACGGCAAATGTCAGCGCAGTCGATGTCGAGCGCAATGCACTCCGCCATTGCATTGACGTTGGCCTCATGCAGGCAGGCATCGGCACAGCGGTCGCAGGCCAGGGCACAGGCATGGCAGGCGGCAATAGAAGAGGCCATTTGGGTTTGGGGCATGATGGGACTCCACAAAACGATGAAGAAGCCCTCACAGCAGCAATTCCGATTCCCGCAGCCCGGCCCCGACCCGACTGCGAAAGAGGCGAGCATGGCCGGTCTCCTGCCCCAATTACGGCCTTTGCGCCCCTGCGCATGTGCGAAGCTGTTATGGTGCTTCATGACGTAGCAGGAAGTGGGGCACGATGCATCCGTCAGGCTAGGCGCGGGATTCCATCCCATCACCCGGCAGACCCCAGGATTCAGCGAAACGGGAGCACATCATGATCGTACGACGCCGCACTTGGCTGTATCGCATGCCCGGAGAAAATGCGATTCACAGCGTTTCCTTCAAGTTGCCCATGACCACCGCTCAGGCCCGCGAAGCCCTGCGACGCTCGGTCGGCAGCCCTCTGGAACTGTGGGGACGCAGCCTCACAGACCGGATCGACGCAGGAATATAAGCAGGCTCAATCCGGCAAAAACAAAAATTTCCTTGTAATTCAAGGCGAAAGGCCTCATAGTACACAGGCTGCCGCCATTGCTTGCAGCTCGCAGCGCACCGCGAACCCACCAGCCCTGCCCTCGCAGGGTTTTTGTTTTGATACGGGATACGGACCATGTCTACCTCTACGATTCTTCAGCACATCAAGAAGCACGGCCAGTTGCGCGATGCGGAGATCGCCCATGCCTTGGGTCTGGGGCTGAATATCGTCCGCAGCTCACTCGATACCTTGTCGAGCCAGGGCCAGATCGCCTGCTGCAATGTGACGCGCTACAACAACGGCAAGCCGGTTCAGGAAATTCTCTGCCGCGTGTCGGGTTACGTGCCGCCGGCCGCACCGGGCCGCAAGCCCAAGAACTAAGTCTGGCGGTAGCCGGCACTCGAGCAACGGTTCCGGCTACGCAGGTCTTCCCAGGCAAGATCTATCGTCCATGCCTTGCATAGCGGGCGCTAACTGTGTCCCGCTTGTATGGATTCACGCGTTTTCAGCTGTGCAGTGACTATTTCGTGAGATTCCTCGCGCGGCGTGTAAAGCGTTGGCAGTAGCGGCCTTCGCCGGATTGTGCCGTCAGCCCCATCGGCGCATAAGAAAGTTTTCCTTGCTTTTCAAAGATTAAAGCTGCATAGTGGCGTCAGCGATCCTCAAGTAGTGCCTTATTTGTTCGGTTTTCATCCCGCAGTTCTGCGGAAATCTCCTTCATCTCCGCTGTCTTGATGTTCGCCCCTATCGGGGCATTCCCCCTTTTCATTTTTTACAGGAAATTCAAGACATGGCTAACGGCATTGTTAAGTGGTTCAACGACTCCAAGGGCTTCGGCTTTATCACCCCGGACAACGGCGGTGAAGATCTCTTCGCCCATTTCTCGGCAATTCAATCGCAAGGCTTCAAGAGCCTGCAAGAAGGCCAGCGCGTCAGCTTTGACGTGACCAAGGGCCAAAAGGGCGATCAGGCTGCGAACATTCGTATCGCCGACTAATTGCACCAAACCCAGGCAAGCCTTGATAAGCAGGGCCGGCCGCAGTAAGCCCTGCCTCGCGCAGGGCTTTTTGTTTTTGAATCAGAACCGGAGCAAATATGGCCAAGGAAGAACTCCTCGAAATGAACGGTGTTGTAATGGAAGTCCTGCCCGACTCGCGCTACCGCGTTACCCTCGACAACGGGCACAACCTGGTCGCTTATAGCGCCGGCAAGATGCGTAAGCATCACATCCGCATTCTTGCGGGTGACAAGGTTTCGCTCGAAATGTCCCCCTATGACCTCTCCAAGGGTCGCATCACCTTCCGTCACATCGAAGGCCGCCCAATGGGCGCCAGCACACAGCGCCGCCGCTAAAGCCGGCGG
>DATMTO010000290.1:0-9970 GCA_035564055.1 Rhodocyclaceae bacterium
TGATCGCCGGCGCCCGCAAGATCCAGCAAGGCAGCGTCACTACGCTGGGCGGCAGCATGGCCGACAGCCGTCATCGCCACCGCGTCTGCCCGCGCATCGCCTACATGCCGCAGGGCCTGGGCAAGAATCTCTACCCAACCCTGTCGATCGAGGAAAACCTGCAGTTCTTCGGCCGCCTGTTCGGCCACGATGCCGCCGAACGGCGGCGACGCATCGACGAACTGACGCAGAGCACCGGCCTCAAATCCTTTCTGGATCGCCCGGCCGGCAAGCTCTCGGGCGGCATGAAGCAGAAGCTCGGCCTGTGTTGCGCGCTGATCCACGACCCCGACCTGCTGATTCTCGACGAGCCAACCACCGGTGTGGATCCGCTTTCGCGTAGCCAGTTCTGGCGGCTGATCGAGCGCATCCGCGCCAGCCGTCCGGGCATGAGCGTGATCGTCGCCACCGCCTACATGGAGGAAGCCGAGCGCTTCGACTGGCTGATCGCCATGGATGCCGGGCGCGTGCTCGCCACCGGCACACCGGCCGAACTGCACGCGATGAGTGGCACCGACAGCCTCGAAGCGGCTTTCATCGCGCTGCTGCCGGAGGAGCGTCGTCGCAGCCACCATGCGGTGACGATTCCACCGCTGCATGACGGCCACGAGGCCGAAATCGCTATCGAGGCACAGGGCCTGACCATGCGTTTCGGCGACTTCACCGCGGTGGATAAGGTCAGCTTCCGCATCCGCCGCGGCGAGATCTTCGGCTTCCTCGGCTCGAATGGCTGCGGCAAGACCACCACCATGAAGATGCTGACAGGTCTTCTGCCTGCCAGTGCCGGCACGGCTTCGCTGTTCGGCAATCTCGTCGATCCCAGGGACATGGCCACACGCCGCCGCGTCGGCTACATGTCGCAATCCTTCTCGCTATACACCGAGCTGACGGTATTCCAGAATCTGGAACTGCATGCGCGCCTGTTCGAGGTGCCGATCGAGCGCATAGCGGCGCGCATCGATGCCATGTTGACGCGTTTCGGTCTGCGCGAGGTGCATGATGCGCTGCCGGACAGCCTGCCGCTGGGCATGCGCCAGCGCCTGTCGCTGGCGGTGGCAATGGTGCACGAGCCCGAGCTGCTGATTCTCGACGAGCCAACCTCAGGCGTCGACCCCATCGCCCGGGACGCGTTCTGGCAGCTGATGATCGACCTGGCCCGCAAGGATCGCGTGACGATTTTCATCTCCACCCACTTCATGAACGAGGCCGAGCGCTGCGACCGGATTTCGCTGATGCATGCCGGGCGCGTGCTGGTCAGCGATACACCGGCGGCACTGGTTGAGCAGCGCGGTTGCAGCACACTGGAGCAAGCCTTTATCGCCTGGCTGGAGGAAGCCGATGGCGCCGCAGCCGAGACCGCTGCCGATTCCAGTGAGGCCGCCCCGACTTTAGATCCAGTGGCAAGTTCCACCGAGACCGCAGACCGTCGCCCGCCGCGTTTCAGCCTCGCCCGCGCCCTGAGCTACAGCCGCCGCGAGAGCCTGGAGCTCCGCCGCGATCCGGTACGCGCCACGCTGGCCCTGCTCGGTACCGTGATCCTGATGTTCATCTTCGGCTACGGCATCAGCATGGACGTGAACGACCTGCCCTACGCCGTGCTCGACCTTGACCAGACGGGCCTCAGCCGCAACTATGCGCTCGACCTTTCCGGCTCCCCCTACTTCATCGAACGGCCGCCGCTGACCAGCCACGCCGAACTCGACCGGCGCATGCGCAGCGGAGAGATCTCGCTGGCCATCGAATTTCCGCCCGGCTTCGCGCGCGATCTCGAGCGCGGCGGCCCCACCGAAGTGGCCGCCTGGATCGACGGCGCCATGCCGCAGCGCGCGGAAACCATACGCGGCTACGTGCAGGCCATGCACCAGAGCTGGCTCTTGCGCATGGCGCGCGAACGCCTCGGCCAGGAGGCGGCAAGCTTGAGCAGCATCGAGATCCGCTACCGCTACAACCCCGATGTGAAGAGCCTGCCGGCGATGGTGCCGGCGATCATTCCGCTGCTGCTGATGATGATCCCGGCCATGCTCACGGCGCTGGCCGTGGTGCGCGAGAAGGAGCTGGGCTCCATCCTCAACTTCTACGTCACCCCGGTGACGCGCAGCGAATTCCTGATCGGCAAGCAACTACCCTACATTGCGCTGGCCCTGTTCAACTTCCTGTTGCTCACCGGGCTCGCCGTTACCGCCTTCGGCGTACCGCTCAAGGGCAGCTTCCTCAGTCTGTTTTTCGCGGCGCTGCTCTACGCCGTCATCGCCACGGGTTTGGGGCTGCTCGCCTCAAGCTTCACACGCACGCAGATTTCAGCGCTGTTCGTGACCCTGATCGGCACCATCCTGCCCTCGGTGCAATTCGCCGGCCTGCTCAACCCGGTGTCCTCACTCGAAGGCATAGGCGCCCTGATCGGCCGCATCTACCCGACCTCGCACTTTCTGGTCATCAGCCGAGGCGTGTTCGGCAAGGCGCTCGGCATCGCCGACCTCGCCGCTTCCTACTGGGCGCTGGCGGCGGCAATACCGGTGATCATGCTGCTGGCCCTGTTGTCGCTGAAGAAGCAGGAGCGCTGAATGAAACTCGGCCCCCTGCCCCGCCTCTCGCATGTCATGCGCCTCGGCATCAAGGAACTGTGGAGCCTGCGCCGTGATCCGGCCATGCTGGTACTGATCGCCTACATTTTCACCGTCGCCATCTACGCCGCCGCCACCGCCATGCCCGGCACGCTCAACAAGGCCGCTATCGCCATCGTGGACGAAGACGCCTCGCCGCTGTCGGCGCGCATTGTATCCAGCTTCTATCCGCCGCAGTTCCTCACGCCGCAGCTGATCGGCCTGGACGAAGCCGACGCCGGCATGGATGCCGGCAACTACACCTTCGTGCTCGACATCCCGCCCGGCTTTCAGCGCGACGTACTGGCCGGCCGCAGCCCAGCCATGCAGCTCAACGTGGACGCCACGCGCATGAGCCAGGCCTTTACCGGTAGCGGCTATATCCAGCAGATCGTCAGCGGCGAGGTGGCCGAGTTCGTCCAGCGCACGCGCGGCACCGGCAGCGCCGCGCCGGTCGAACTGGTGTTACGCAATCGCTTCAACCCCAACCTAAACAATGAATGGTTCGGCTCATTGATGGAAATCATCAATAGCGTCACCATGCTCTCCATCATCCTCACCGGCGCCGCCCTGATCCGCGAACGCGAGCACGGCACCATCGAGCACCTGCTGGTGATGCCGGTCACGCCGGCCGAGATCATGCTGGCCAAGGTGTGGGCCATGGGCCTGGTGGTGCTCGTAGCGGAAACCGTCTCGCTACTGCTGGTGGTGCAGGGCGCGCTCAAGGTCCCGATCGAAGGCTCGCTGCTGCTCTTCGTCGGCGTCACGGCGCTGCATCTCTTTTCCACCACGTCGATGGGCATCCTGCTGGCCACCATCGCGCGCTCGATGCCGCAATTCGGCATGCTCATGCTGCTGGTGCTGCTGCCGCTGGAAATGCTGTCCGGCGGCAGCACGCCGCGCGAAAGCATGCCGCTACTGGTGCAAAACATCATGCTATTCGCGCCCACCACGCACTTCACCGCAGCTGCGCAGGCGATCCTCTATCGCGGGGCAGGGCTGGAAACCGTGTGGCCGCAAATGCTGGGGATCGTTATCAGCGGCTCAGCTTTCTTTGCCTTCGCGCTGATTCGCTTTCGCAAGACCATCAGCCAGATGGCCTGAAAAGGATTCAGTTAGAATCCAAACAGCGTCCATCGTTTCTCGACAGGCGTTATCGTTATCCCGACACAGGTACGCCTAATGGAAATCAGCACCATCCGCTGTCTCGTCTCCCGACACGGGGAAATGCTCGGCATGTACACCCTCGACCTGGCCTTCATCGAAGGCGCGCCGCATGTCGTGTTTGCCTGGCAGGAAAGCGAAGACGACGAACCGGTACCAGCCTTCGCCACGCCGATCGACTCGCGCTTTCTTGAGCGTCTGCCGCCAGGCGGCGAAGTCAGCTATCAGTACCGCATGTCGGTGGAAGATCCGCGCCCCATCGAGTAGTCGGCAGCCCCACGATGCACTGCGATCTGAGAGAAACCCGCTGGCCGCGAGGACAACGCATCGCCGTTCTTGCGCCGCATCCCGACGACTTCGACGCCATCGCCGTCACCTTGCGCTTTTTCCATGCGCGTGGCGATGAAATCCATCTGGCCGTACTGACTGACGGCGCCAGCGGTGTCGAGAATGCCTATCCGGGCGCCGTGAACGACGCCGCCAAGGGCGCGCTACGCAAACGCGAACAGCTGGCCAGTTGCGCCGCCTTCGGCTTGTCGCCGGAACGGACTACCTTCCTGCATCTGGCGCCGAGCGAGCTCGAATTCAATGCCGCCAACGTCGCGGTGGTACGCGACTGGCTGCTGCCCTTGCGCGCAGATCTGGTCTTCATGCCGCACGGCAACGACAGCAACGCCACTCACCGCCAGACCTATGCCCTGTTTTGCGCGGTGGCCGAACAGGAAAAGCGGACCCTGTGCGCGATGCTCAATCAGGACGCCAAGACAGTGGCCATGCGCCATGACCTCTACACCCCCTTCGAGGAAGAAGAGGCGCACTGGAAGGCCACGCTGCTACGGTGTCACGACACCCAGCAGCAACGCAACCTCCGCACCCGCGGCCACGGCTTCGATGAACGCGTGCTGGCCGTGAACCGCGCCACGGCACAAACCCTGGGTTTGGCTGCGCCCTACGCCGAAGCCTTCGAACTCGAACGCTGGCCCCGGCCATAAAAAAACGGGAAGCCGCAGCTTCCCGTTTTCATCAGTTGGCCGCTTGCGGCGGCGGCGGCGGATTCATCGGCTTGCCGCCGGGAGCGTGCGGATGCGGATGATCCTTCTTCCATTGCTCGCACTTCTGCGGATCGGCCTTGCACTTCTCCTCGAACTTCTTCTTCATTTCCTCGCGCTTCTGCTGACAGGCTACCGGGTCCTTGTCGCACTCGGCCTTCATTTCCTTGCGGCGCTGCTCCATCTTGGCGCGATGTTCTTCACGCGCCTTCTTGCAGGCGTCGGGATCCTTGGCGCAGGCAGCCCGACGCTCCTCCATACGCTTCTTCATGGCCTCGCATTTCTGCGGATCGGCCTTGCAGCGCTCTTCCATCTTCTGGCGCATTTCTGGGCCGGGCTTGGGGGGCGGAGGGTTTCCGTCGGCCTGAGCCATGACGCTGCCGGCACCGAGCAGCAGGCCGGCGAGCATGCCGGTCAGGGCGGCCGTGCGACGCAGTCCTTGCATGTGAACGTTCATGTGTGTCTCCTCTGTGATTGACGACGCTTGAAGCGTAGCGACAGCACGGAAGGAAAGTTGTTACGGAAACCCACGCCAAATGTAATCGCAAGTAAGGCCTCGCCGGCATAAGGGTTTGCGGCGATTCGGCTTACGTTTATTTACGCGGGAAGTCCGCGGCCTCGGCCGAACTAGACGCCCATGGCACGTAGCACGGCTTCGGCGATACGCAGGGGACGCTCACCCAGGCCGTAGAGGCTGGCGTCCTCCCGCCGCGGATCGATTTCCAGGATCTTGGTGCCGATCGCCACAAACACCTCGTCGTGACATACACCACGTACATGGCCGCTGATCGGCGCATGCACCTCGGCGTCGGCGAGGCGCGCAACCGCCGTTCCTGCCTCGACCCAGTCGCCGATTGCCACGGTGGTATGCATCACGCCTTCGGCCTCGGCATAGACGCAGCGCTCGCGGCTCACTCCCCCGATCGGTCGCGGCTCACCCGCCAGCGGCTGGGTGGTGCCTGCGTGCAGAACCGCGCCAAGCGATTCGCCCCAGGCCGTTTCAATCGCGACATCGACGTTGACGCCCGCCGTGAAATTGGGGCCGACGCCGATGGTCAAGGGCGCCAGGCCAATCTGCCTTTCAGGCTGGGTACGCTTACGCATGCGGGCATCGACGAGCACGTCAGGATGCAGCAACAGCTTGACGTCAGCAAAGGCGCCGGTGAAAACCGGAATGGCACGACCGCAATCGAGCATGTGCTGGAGCCCCTCGCGGCTGTGCGGGCATTTTGCCCAGACGCCGGCCAGATCGGCCTTGCCATCGAAAACGGCATCGGTGAACGCCATGCCGCGGCGGATATGGGTCGGCTGCTGGACTTCATGGATGACGACCCGATGCCCGAGCACGAACAGACGGTGCGCCACCGCCGAAGCAACATCGCCGCTGCCGCGAACCAGAATCTTCACCTTGACGCCTCCATGCCGGCGGGAGCCCCTGCTATCATCGATAGCACCATATTACGCCACCCGTCGCCCGATGGACCATCCGTCCGAGGCATCCTCCCCGCCCGCCCCCGTCAGCTTTCGCGAAGCCTTCCGGTTCTGGCTCAAGCTCGGCTTCATCAGCTTCGGCGGCCCGGCCGGCCAGATCGCCATCATGCATACCGAGCTGGTGGAGCGGCGGCGCTGGATCTCGGAACGGCGCTTCCTGCACGCGCTCAACTACTGCATGGTGCTGCCCGGCCCCGAGGCGCAGCAGCTCGCCACCTATATCGGCTGGCTGATGCACCGTACCTGGGGCGGCATTGTCGCCGGCGGCCTGTTCGTGCTGCCTTCGCTCTTCATCCTGATCGCCCTGACCTGCATTTACGTCGTCTTCGGCGATTTGCCGCTGGTCGCCGGCATGCTCTACGGTATCAAGCCCGCCGTTACCGCCATCGTCATCCATGCCGCCCATCGCATCGGCACGCGCGCGCTCAGGAACGGCGTGATGTGGGCTATCGCCGCGGCGGCCTTCGTTGCCATCTTCGCGCTTGATGTTCCCTTCCCCGCCATCGTCGCTACTGCGGCACTGATCGGCTATGTTGGCGGACGCACCCTCCCCGACAAGTTCCGCACCGGCGGTCACGGCGGCAGTCACAAGGGCTATGGCCCCGCTCTGATCGACGACGATACGCCCGCACCGGCGCATGCGCGCTTCGGCTGGTTGCGCCTGGGTCGGGTCATCGCCGTCGGTCTGGCGCTATGGCTGCTACCCATGCTCCTGCTGACACTGACGCTGGGCTGGTCACACACGTTGACGCAGATGGGCTGGTTCTTCACCAAGGCCGCGCTGCTGACTTTCGGCGGCGCCTATGCAGTGCTGCCCTATGTCTATCAAGGCGCCGTCGGCCACTACGGCTGGCTGACGCCGACGCAGATGATCGACGGGCTGGCGCTGGGCGAAACCACGCCGGGACCGTTGATCATGGTGGTTGCCTTTGTCGGCTTTGTCGGCGGCTATGCCAAGCAGGTATGCGGCCCCGACCTGCTGCTGGTCGGCGGCGCTGTAGCCGCCGCGCTGGTCACCTGGTTCACCTTTCTGCCTTCCTTCATCTTCATCCTCGCCGGCGGGCCGCTGGTCGAGGCTACGCACGACGACCTCAAGTTCACGGCGCCATTGACCGCAATCACTGCGGCGGTGGTCGGTGTCATTCTCAATCTGGCGATTTTCTTCGGCTACCACGTGCTCTGGCCGCAGGGTTTCAGCGGCCATTTCGAATGGCCGGCCGCGCTGATCGCCGTGGGCGCGGCTATCGCCCTGATCCGCTACAAGGCCGGCGTGATTCCGGTCATCGCCTGCTGTGCCTTGGCAGGCCTGGGCCTGCGGCTGGCCGGCATGCTGTAAATCTCTGTAAATGGCTTCGCCAGCCTGCGTCCGGGCTGGCTACCATTCGCCTGTCATTCATCCGCCCGGCGGACTCACTCCCATTGCCATGGCCAAACTCCTGATAGCCGACGACGACGTTGATCTGTGCGCCCTGCTCCAGAGCTACCTGGGTGCGGAGGGCTTCGACGTGCATACCGTCAACGACGGCCAGACCGCGCTGGAGCGCGCCACCGCCGAAGCCTTCGATCTCGTCATCCTCGACGTGATGATGCCGGGCAAGGACGGCTTCGAGGTGCTCAAGCATTTGCGCAAACGCCAGCTGACGCCGGTGCTGATGCTGACCGCGCGCGGCGAGGACAGCGACAGCATCACCGGTCTCGAACTCGGTGCCGACGACTACCTGGCCAAGCCCTGCAATCCGCAAGTGCTGGTTGCCCGGATTCGCGCCGTGCTGCGTCGCGCCGAAACGCCGGCGGAGGCGGCTCCCTCGCCCCTGGTGACGGTCGGCGACATCAGCCTCAATCGTCACAAGCGCCAGCTGCAGAAGAACGGCGTCGCCGTCGAACTCACCAGCACCGAGTTCAGCGTCATCGAGGTTCTGCTGCGCCAAGCCGGTGACATCGTCGGCAAGGAATTGCTCTCGCGCGAAGCGCTCGGGCGCGAGCTGGGCCGCTACGATCGCGCGCTCGACATGCACATCAGCAATCTGCGTCACAAGCTCGGCCCGCTGCCGGACGGCAGCGAACGCATCGTTACCGTGCGCGGTAGCGGCTATCAATACGTGATCGGCTGAGCATGTTCCGTCAGCGCCTTTTCTGGAAACTGTTTCTGTCCTTCTGGGTCGCCCTGCTGCTGTTTGCACTGGGCGTGCTCTACGCCGCCTCGGCCTATCTCGACGCCACACGCGAGCGCTACGATGCCCAGGATCCGCGGGCGCGCAACGAATCGGTATTCGCCAGCGCGCAGACGGCCGCGGACGGCGGCTATGCCGCCCTGCAGGCGTGGGCGCGCCATGTCGACGATACCGAGCTGGTGCCGGTACTGATCCTGGATGCGCAGGAGAAGGACATTCTCGGCCGCGAACCTTCGGCGCGGGCGCTGGCCCGTCTCGCCTTCCTCACCAAGAACTATGCCCAGGACCAGGACCGCAAGCAGGGGCCGCTCCGCGACCCCGAGGCCGGCCCCAATGCCGAGCCGCCGGGAGCGCGCGACCATCGTCCGCCCAAGCGCTTCCCCCTGCTGCTGCCGGATGGACATGAATACTGGCTGGTGCCGGATTTCCAGGGCGCCACGCTGGGCCGCCTGATCTCGCGACCGCGTGTCGTTGCCGCTCAACTGATTCTGGCCACCCTCATTGGCGCTGCCGTCTGTCTGGCGCTGGCCGCCTACCTGACTGCCCCATTGCGCCGCCTGCGCGAAGCCACTGTCGCCTACGGCAGCGGCGATTTCTCGTACCGCGTCATGCCAACGCTGGGCAAGCGCAGCGACGAAATCGTCGACCTGGCCCAGTCGCTCGACACCATGGCCGAACGCATCGACGCCCTGATTGCCTCGCAGCGCGGCCTGCTGCGCGACGTCTCGCACGAACTCCGCTCACCGCTGGCGCGCGTTCAGGTCGCGCTCGGCCTGGCGCGGCAACGTATCGGCAGTCAGGCCGACGCCGAACTGAAGCGCATCGAAACCGAGATGGAACGTCTCAACGAGCTGATCGGTCGCATCATCGACTTCTCGCGCCTCGACGCCGGCCTCAATCCGATTCACCACGACGCACTGCGTCTCGAGCAACTTCTTGCCGACGTCGCCGAAGATGCGCGTATCGAAGCCGAGGCCAAGCAATGCACCATCGCCACCTGGTTGCCGCAGCAGGCGCCCTTCAGCGGCGACGCCGCACTGCTCGCCAGCGCGGTGGAGAACGTGCTGCGCAACGCCTTGCGTCACAGTCCCGTCGGCGGAGAAGTCACGCTCAGCCTGGCGCGCAGCCAGGGTTATTGGCACATCGCCATTGCCGATCAGGGCCAGGGCATTCCGGATGCCCTGCAGGCACGTGTGTTCGAGCCCTTCTTCCGGGTTGACGATCATCGTAATCCGCAGGGCGGTATCGGCCTTGGTCTCGCCATCGCCCGCCAGGCGGTGGTCGCCCACGGCGGCAACATCGAACTGAAAAATCGCAGCGAGGGCGGACTGCAAGTCACCATCAACCTGCCCGAACAGCTCCATCAAGAGAAAGCCTCATGAACTTCCTGTCCCGTCTTTCCGCCCAGTTGAAGAAGCCGCGCTTCGGCAAGATTTCCCTGCGCCTGATTCTGATC
>DATMTO010000291.1:0-2856 GCA_035564055.1 Rhodocyclaceae bacterium
GGCCGGCGCTGACGCAAGTACCGGCTGAACCGGGCGTTCCGGCCTGGCTTGCCTGGGTGCCGGCGCGACACGGGGTGCAGGCGTCGGTGGCGGCAACAGGCGCACCTCCACCGTATCCTCCGGCTCGTCCTCCGCCAGCCAGGCCGACCAATAGCCGCGCCCGGCCAGCAGCAACGCGAGATGAAGACAAACGGAGACGACGACAGCCCAGCGCAATACGCGCATGGAGGACATGGGAGATCCTTCAGTGTATCCCTATCGGCAGGAACACCGCCGTGGCCACGTTCTGCACGACCCGGACCACGCTGCGATTGGTCTTGTCGGCGACAATGGAGGACAGCAGGTCAAGATTGCCGATCATTTTACCGAACTCCCGCTCGAAGCTGAGATTGGGAACCGGATAAAGCTCGTTCGAGAGCAGCAGCAACTGGCCCTGCGCATCGCGGCTGTTGGCGAGCTTCCAGGCGGCGATTTCGAGATTGCGGGCGGCGTTGTAGAGGCGCTGCGGATCGACATCGTCGTAGAGATAGAAGTCGCGCTTTTCGTTGAAGGCCTGATGCACCATGCTGCCGATGCCGGCCACATACGCAGCGACGCGGTCGCCAGTGTAGTCCTCGCGCAGGCCGAGCACGATGGCATCGGCGCCCTTGCGGTCGCCCAGCTCAGGCAGGCGGTAGTTGTCGAAGGCGAAGATGCGACCGACAGCCGATTCCATATTGGGCTGGCCGGCATTCTTCCATTCGCGCGGATTGCGTTTGTAGAGTTTCTCGGCCAGCACTTTCAGGCTGGCATCGATCTGGGCGCGATGCACATCGCACATGCGGTCGATATCCGCCTTGCCCAGTTGCGACGGGTCGAACTGCGAACCCTTGCTGCCACGCGGCGTGCTGCACCCGGTTGCCAGGGCGCTGCAGACGAGCATTGCAAGAATCAAGGTTCGACGCATGAGGCCATCATAATCAGGGCGCCACTCGCCAAACGATGGATCAGCCGGCCGATTTGGCGTTATTACGATGTCTCATCCAGCCGATCAGGGCCGGCAGCAGGGACACGACGACGATGCCGATGATCAGTAGCGAGAGGTTGTTCTTGATTACCGGCACATTGCCGAACAGATAGCCCGCGACACACAGGGACAACACCCAGGCGGCGGCACCGGCAACATTGAAGGCCGTGAAACGCGCATAGCTCATCCTGGCCATGCCCGCCACGAAAGG
Source organism: Rhodocyclaceae bacterium (assembly GCA_035564055.1). Lineage (GTDB taxonomy): Bacteria > Pseudomonadota > Gammaproteobacteria > Burkholderiales > Rhodocyclaceae. Next base: position 1,218 of record DATMTO010000291.1, read on the forward strand.
CACGAAGGTACGGAACAAGGGCATGAAGCGCGAGATCACCACGGCCTTGCCGCCATGCCGCGCGTAGAAAATCTGCGTTGCCGCAATCGCGCTCGGCTTGATGAAAGGGATGCGCCCCGCCGCGACAATGCGCTCGCCGAAGATGCGGCCGATCGTGTAGTTGAGCGTATTGCCGAGAATCGCCGCCACCAGTAGCACAACGATGAGCAGACCCAGATCCATGCCGCCCACGGCGGCCACCGCGCCGGCCACGAAGAGCAGGGAGTCGCCCGGCAGAAAGGGCAGGACCACGAAGCCGGTTTCGCCGAAGATGATCAGAAAAAGGATGGCGTAGATCCAGAGGCCGTAATTAGCGACCAGCACGGCCAGATGCTTGTCCAGGTGCAGGATGATATCGATGAATTGGGTCAGGAGTTCCATGGAGCGGCTTTCTCGGGAGTCGGCAGATTCTAAGGGGAAAGTGTTACGACGGATATAATCCGTTCATGCCCATACGCCAGCTTCCCGACCTCCTGATCAGCCAGATTGCCGCCGGCGAAGTGGTCGAACGTCCCGCCTCCGTGCTCAAGGAGGTCATGGAAAACAGCCTTGACGCCGGCGCCACGCGCATCGATGTCCAGCTGGAAGAAGGCGGCGTGCGCCTCCTGCGCATCAGCGATGACGGCTGCGGCATTGCCAAGGACGAACTGCCGCTGGCCCTGGCGCGCCATGCCACCAGCAAGATCGCCACGCTCGACGACCTCGAAGGCGTCGCCAGCTACGGCTTTCGCGGCGAGGCACTGGCTTCAATCGCCTCGGTCGCGCGCGTCGCGCTGGCCAGCCGCAGTGCCGATGCTGCCCATGCCTGGCGTATCAACGGAAATGGACAGATCGAACCCGCTGCCGGCACCCAGGGCACCCTGCTCGAAGTCGCCGACCTCTATTTCAATACTCCGGCGCGGCGCAAATTCCTCAAGACCGAGGGCACCGAATACGGCCATTGTGTCGATGTGTTCCAGCGCATGGCGCTGGCACGACCCGATGTCAGTTTCACGCTCAGCCACAACGGCAGTGTGCGCCAGCGCCTCCTCGCCACCACGCCGGCGCAACGCCTGAAGGACGTGCTCGGCCCCGACTTCGCCGGTCAGACGCGCGCCGTCGAGGAAAGCGCCGGGCCACTGCGTCTGTCGGGACTCGCCGCCCTACCCGCCTATTCGCGCGCCAATCGCGATGCGCAGTTCTTCTACGTCAATGGTCGTTTCGTGCGCGACAAGGTGCTCGCCCACGCGGCGCGTGAAGCCTACGCCGACATCCTGCACGGCAGCCGCCATCCGGCCTATGTACTGTTCCTCGAACTCGACCCGCGCGGCGTCGATGTGAATGTGCACCCGGCCAAGACCGAAGTACGTTTCCGCGACAGCCGCGGCATTCACCAGTTCGTCTTCCATGTGCTGCAACGCGCGCTGGCCGCGCCGATCCAGAACGCGAACGACGAAACGGAGAGCCGCAGCTTTCCGCCCCCCAGCTATGCGCCGCCCTTGCAGCACCAGACCACGTTGGCCGTGGCCGAGCCGGCGACGCGCGCCTATCTCGACTTTGCGCGCAGCGCCTTTGCCGATGCCAGCGCCGTGCTGGAACGGCCGCCAGCATCCGGCGCAGC
>DATMTO010000292.1:0-7299 GCA_035564055.1 Rhodocyclaceae bacterium
GCCGCTCGCGCGACACCGGCGGCACCGGCCTTGGCCTGGCCATCGTCAAGCATGCACTGGAACGCCATCAGGCCGAACTCGGCATCGTCAGCGAGCTCGGCCACGGCAGCACTTTCAGCGCGCGCTTCCCGGCACACCGCGTAAGTGCAAGCTGATCTGCGGCACTTCCTGTTTTAGCCTTTCCCCAGATTGGGGTCCGAACTGACACGATCCCGCCGCCGGATGGTGCATGGGGCTGCGTTTCGGGTCTGAAACCCGGCTCCAGACATGGCATGGCAACTGCTAGAGAAGGGACATTCCCGTCCCGACTCTGCGCAGCATGACCCAACTCATCCTCAAATACGAAGGCCAGTACTCCCCGGATTCGATCTGGAGCCAGTACGGCAGCGAACATCTCGGCGGCAGTCTGTGGCGCTTCCCGATCGCGGACGAGGGGCTGGATGCCCTGCTCGAAAAGATTGTGCGCAATACCGATGCGCAGACGCTCAACACCACCCTGGCGCTGCTGCTGCAGGACACCCATGGCGATGTCGGCACGGCACCGCTGGCTGCGCTGGAGTCCGCCATGCCGGTGCAGGCCATGTATGCGCGGCAACGCTATTCCTGGCTGCTCGGCGGCCTGGAGCCGCGCATCGAAATGCATCTGCAGCCGATCGTGGACATGCAGGCCGGCGGGCAGGTGTTCGCCTATGAAGCCCTGTGTCGCTTGCGCGAGCCGGCCGGCGCGCTGCTTGCAGGCGGTGACGCCTTCACCCTGGCGCGCCAGCTGCGTCGCCAGGACGACATGGACCTCGCCTGCCAGTATCTGGCGCTGAAGCGCAAGGCGGGTGAAATTCCGCAGGGCACGCCCCTGTTCATGAACGTGATGCCGACCACGCTGCTGCACGAGAGCTGGACTGCGCAATGTCTGGCGTGGTTGCAGGAGATGCGCATTGATCCGCGCGATGTGGTGATCGAAGTGGTTGAGAGCGAGATGGTCGATGCTTCGATTCTGGCTGAACGCTGTGAGGCCTTGCGTGCCGCCGGCATGCGCATCGCGCTCGACGACATGGGCGCCGGCTTCAACGGCCTGACCACGCTGGCGATGGTGCGCGCCGAGTTCATCAAGATCGATCGCACCCTCGTGCATGAGGCGCAGGGCAGCCGCGTCCGCGCTGTGCTGCTCGAAGCCATCGTCTCCATGGCCGAGCGGCTCGGCGCCACCATCATCGCCGAAGGACTGGAGCGTGCCGAGGACGTCGGTTTCTGTCAGAGCATGGGCATCCGCCTCGGCCAGGGTTATTTCTTTGCGCCGCCGAAGGCCGATCTCCACCAGAACGCGGTTGACCTGCCCGATCTCGACGATGCCTGGCGCGCCCGACCGCAGGATCGCTTTCGTCTCACCGATGTGGTCGAGCCGGGCAATACGGTCGAGCTGCATTCCAATATCGATACGGCGCGCGAGCAGTTCAGTCAGAACCCGTCGCTGCCGTGGATCGTGGTGCTCGATCAGGGGCAGCCGGTCGGCATGCTTCCGCGCGGCAAGGCGCTCTCGCGCGGCACGCGCCAGATCGGTATGGCCTGCGAGCCGCTGCGTCGGGTGTTGCCGAACAACACCACGCTGTCGGCGCTGGCGCGCTCGCTCTACGTCAGCCGTGAGGGCATGGAGCCGTGGGTCGTGGTCGGGCCGGATGGCAGTTATCTCGGTTCGGTGCAGCCGATGTCGCTGGTCGCCCAGATTCTCACCCACCGCGAACACGGCGCCAATCTGCATCCGCTGTCGCAGTTGCAGACCGGCCCGAGCCTGCGCCAGGCCATTGAGTCACGCCTGACGGGCCCGCGCCGCATGGCGCTGACCTATATCGATCTCGATCACTTCAAGTCCTTCAACGACCGCTACGGTTTCATCCGCGGCGATGCGATGATTCGCACGCTTTCCGAAATCCTGCGCCGCATCTTTGTCGGCAAGCCCAACCAGTTGCTGGGCCACATCGGCGGCGATGATTTTGTCCTGATCATGGAAGATCCGGATGGCGATACCGCGCTGCTGCGCAGACAACTCGAAACCGTGATCGTGCAATTCCACGCACTGGCCTCGCATCTCTACGACCCGGACGATCTTGATCGCGGCTTTTTTACCACCGAGGATGGCAAACAACACCCGATTGCCGGTGTGTCGGTGGCGGTTGTGAACGGCAGCACAGGTGCCCTGCCCAACAGCATTGCCGCGGCCGAGCGTGCCGCCTATCTGAAGAAGCTGGGCAAGGCCGAGTGGGGCAGCGTCATCGTGATCGAGGACACGCCGCACCAGATCCATCCGGTGCGCACTTTCGGCGATATGGCGCTGTGGCGCGACAACGCGTTCGAGGCGCTGGCAACCTTGATGAATCTGCCACGCAGTCGCGACCCGCATTGCCTCGATGCCGCCTTCAAGGCGTTTCCCTTCTTCGAGATGGTGTTCGAACTCGACGCGCGTGGCGTGCAGCGTTTCCCGAACTGGATCAATCCTTCGATGTACGGCCGCATGCGCGCCGGCGGTGCCGGCATCGATCGCAGCAGCCAGGACTACTTCGTGCGCGTGGCGCAGAGCCAGCACCAGTTCGTGTCGACGATCTATCTGTCGACCGCATCGGAGGACTTCTGTCTCACGCTGGCGCAGCCGCTGTTCGACGAGAGCGGCGAATTCGCCGGCGTGCTGGTGGCCGACCTCAACCTGTCATCGATGGCCGCGCTGCTCGACCGTCAGGTCGGCGAGGAGACACGCGCCGCCTGAGCGAGATCAGGCGGCCACTTCGGTGAAGGTGACGCGGTCGAAATCACGGCCGCGTTCCAGCGGCTGACCGAGGCGCACGTTGTGCACCTTGCCGTCGTGCAGTTCGAGAATGCGGCCGACCTCGAACCAGCCCGCCGGCAGGATCAGGCTGGAGCCTTCCTTGAGCGCGGCAACAGCGGGGAGCAAGAGGGCGCGTTCATAACTGAGGGTCTTGGCGCCCGGCTGGCGCCCGCCAATTGCGAGGGGTTCGGCCTGGCCCGGAATCATCTGCACGCCGATCTCGGTAGCCCCTTCGTTGTTGACCACCGCCCAGCGCACGCTGGCCAGCATGGGCTTGGCTACGCCGGCGGCCTGCAGCGTCAGGAGCATGCCGACAGCAATGCGCGCCTTGCCGTTGCTGCGCGTCAGGCGCATGCCGCTGGCGCTCTCGTCGACGATTTTCCATTCCTCTGCCTCCGTCGGCATGTCGGCCGATTGCAGCTTGCTTGCTTCGACCGGGTGGCCGAGGGTCGCCATCTGCTCGCGTTCGCGGCGCAGCTTGTCCATGTCGGCGACGCCGGGCAGCTGGAACGACTTGCCGCCGAGGAACACCCGATGCGCGTTCTCGGGCCCGCAATGAACCATGCAATTGCCGATGCCGGGGCGGCGCTCGTGCTTGCGCGGCGTGATGTCCTTGCACCAGCGACCGTAGACCCGTGTCAGCAGCTGTTCCGTCGCCGGCTGGGTGCAGTCGTCGCCAAGCTGCAGGCTGGCCGGGCTCTCGCCCTTGGACAGGCCGAGCATGCGCTTCTTGAGGCTGCGGCGCAGGCCGGCTGTGTCGAGCACGCGCACCTTGCCCTCGCTGATCGGCTTGTGGGTGGCTGGGGTAGAGCCGTCGAGCGCGACGAAGTAGGGGGCGGCGGGACTTTTCGGATCAGTTACCGCTGCATGCAAGGTGACCTTGCTGCTCCAGCGGCGCGCCCAGCGCACGACCCACGCCATCTGGCGCTGGCTCAGCTCGTAGGGGCTGGCGCTGTGCAGGAGGAAGGCTTCGGCGTAGGTCGATTCGATGCTGACCGGCAGGTCCGGATTGCGCAAACGATCCTTGACCTGCTCGCTCGTCACGCCCAGCTCCTCGGCCACGCTGATGCACTGGTGCAATTGATGCCAGTGCTCGGCCGGCGGCACGCTGCTGCTGCGATAGATGTCGGTCTGCATGTCCACCAGCGTGGAGAGGATGCGCTCGATGATGTGCGCGGCCTTGTTCTGGACGGCATGATCGCCGGCCAGCAGCGACTCCAGACAGCGGATGTAGCCATCGACGAAAGCGCGCCAGGTGGCCTGCGACGAATCGAAGGCCGCCTGCTCCGGCAGCGCCAGCGGAATCGGTCTGCGCGCGAAGCGGGCCTGACACTCCTCCTGGGTGCGGTAGAGCTGCTCGCGCAGCGTTTCGAGGATGGCCAGGCGCTCGCCGGCCGGGATCGGCATGCGGTTGAGCAGACCGAGCTGACGTTGCAATTGCGATTGCATCTGCACGGTGCTGGCCAGCGGTTGAGAGGCGAGCCAGGTACGGCATTCCTCTGCCGTCATGAAGGCGGGATTGACGTTGGGCAGGGAGGCGGTGGCGGGAGTGCTTGCGGTGATCATGGAATGCCTCGCGATCAGTTCGGTTTCTTCAGTGCGGCCAGCAGCGCCGCGCGCAACTGGGCCTTGTCGGGTGCTGTGTGCACGGCGCCGTCCCGCAATGCCGGCGCCCAGATCGGACGTGGAAAGCGGCTGTCGTCGCGCCAGCGCGGAATGACGTGCCAATGCAGATGCGGCACCACGTTGCCGAGACTGGCGAGATTGATCTTGTCCGGCGCCACGGTGTCGCGTAGGGCGCGTTCGGTTGCCAGCACCACGCGCATCAGGCGCGCCGCCTGCATCGAATCAAGATCGCTCATTTCGGCCACATGTGCTTTCCACACGACCCGGCAGAATCCAGCATAGAGGCCCGCCTCTTCGCCTTCCACCAGAATGACGCGACATTCCTCGTTGGCCCAGAGCAGCTCGCCGCCGGGAGCAGTACATAATTCGCAATGCTGCATGGGGTTTTTTCAGATCGTTTGGATTTGTTGTCAAGGATTATATTGATTTAGCGGAGGCACGGAACAACTCCGGGCCTCCCTGCGCTAGGCTTGTCGTCTTTATGGCACGACCGACCGGGACAGGACGATGGCAATACGTTTGGGTATCGACCTTGGTGGCAGCAAGACCGAGATCATAGCGCTGGATGAGGACGGCCAGCCGCTGCTGCGCCGTCGCGTGGCCTCGCCGCGTGACGATTATGCGGCCACCGTGGTCATGCTCGCCGACCTGGTGCGTACGGCCGAGGCCGAACTCGGGCAGCAGGGCAGCGTGGGCATCGGCATTCCCGGCGCCGAGTCCCTGGCGACGGGCCTGATCAAGAATGCCAACTCCACCTGGCTGATCGGCCGGCCCTTGCGTGCCGACCTTGAACGCACGCTCGGCCGCGCGGTGCGCCTCGCCAACGATGCCAACTGCTTTGCCTTGTCCGAAGCCGCCGACGGTGCGGCAGCGGGGGCCGCAGTGGTGTTCGGCGTGATTCTCGGCACCGGCGTCGGCGGCGGTATCGTCGTGAACGGACGCGTGTTGCAAGGTGCGAATTCGATCGCCGGCGAGTGGGGACACAACTACCTTCCGCGCGTGCTCACTGCCGCGGCCGGCGATGTCTCCCGGCCGGACTTTGGCGCAGCTCAGGAGCCGCTCTGCTACTGCGGCCGGCGCGGCTGTGTGGAAACCTGGCTCTCCGGTCCGGCCCTGGCCGCCGATCATCTGCGCCATACCGGCCAGCGCCTGGATACCAGCGCCATCGTGGCAGCGGCTGCGGCCGGCGACGACGCCAGCGAAGCGACGCTGCAACGCTACGAGGGGCGATTGGCCTTCGCGCTGGCGCAGATCATCAATGTGCTCGACCCCGACGTGATCGTGCTTGGCGGCGGCTTGTCGAATCTGGAACGGCTCTACGCCAACGTCCCTGCCGCCTGGTCTGCGCACGTGTTTTCCGACCAGGTGAACACGCGGCTGCTGCGCAATGTGCATGGCGACTCCTCGGGTGTGCGCGGCGCTGCATGGCTGTGGCCCTGAGCGTCTGGGGACCGGCCTCCGTCGCGCGGCGCAGGCGCTGGTGAGGCGAGTCTGCGCCAGTTTTGAATCAAGACAGATGCGCTAATATTCATCCTTCATTTTTGCGGAGTTCGCCATGTCCATCCTTCAGCCTCGCGCTATCGTCGGCATGCTCTGTGCCGCCCTGCCTCTGATCGCCACGGCGCAGAGCAAGCCGCCGCTCGCCACCTACTGGATGAGCGCCGAAACCACGGCCGGCATGAACATGACGGGCGGCGCGCCGAGCATGAGCGACATGGCCAGCATGATGCTGGGCGGCGGCATGGGCGGCTCGACCAGCAAGCGCCTGCTCCTGCAACTCGGCTCGCAGCAATCCGCCAGCGGCGACCCGGCCGCCGACCACTTCATTCCCGCCGCCATGAACATGGGCAGCAGCCTGCCGCTGCGTACGCCGCAGAAGGTTGAGCGCAAGCCTGGCCGCGATGAGGAAGATGTGCCGGAGAACTACGAAAAACCCAAGGGCCGTCTGCTGCTGTTCTGGGGCTGTGGCGCCCAGGCCGGCGCCGGCCAGCCTTACGTCATCGACTTCGCCAAGGTCGCCAGCGGCAAGCAATGGCCGGCCGGCTTGTTCACGCGCCGCGTCAGTGGTCAGATCGGCCCCGCCTACGGGCGCTCGAAGACCTACGGCGACTGGCCCAACGAGAAGGACAGCACCCGCGTGCCGAACGATGCCTCGCTGCGCGGCGAACACACCATCAAGGGCAACTACTCGCCCGACATCAAGTTCAATCTTGAAAATCTCGACTACCTGGCGCCGCTCGACATCAGCATGAGCAAGCAGGCCGCCGGTGCCATGGACCTGCGCTGGAAGAGCATTACCAACGCGACCGGTTACTTCGCCAACGTCATGGGCGCCGATGCCGGCGGCAACGACATGGTGTGGTGGGTGTCGGCCAACAGCAAGGAATTCGGCGAGGTGCTGTTCAGCTATATTCCGCCCGCCGAAGTGGCCAAGCTGGTCAAGGACAAGGTGGTGCTGTCGCCGTCGACTACGGAATGTACGGTACCGAAGGAAGTCATGGCCGCGGCCCCCAACGCAATGCTGCGCATGATCGCCTACGGCGACGAGGCCAACTTCGCCTACCCGCCGCGTCCCAAGGATCCGAAGGCGCCGTGGAATCCCGAATGGGCAGCCAAGGTGCGCGTAAAGTCGACTGCTTTCCAGCCGATCATGGAAGGCCAGGGCGGTAGCCGTGGCAGCAGCGGCAACGGCAGTGAGGACAGCGGCGCGGCGGTCGGCAAGGCGCTCAAGGGCCTGTTCGGTTTCTGAGCATGAGCGAGCGCGAAACGCCCATCGCCATTGCGGCGGCCGATGCGCCTTTGCGTGCGCGGCCGTCGAACTACCCGCCGGCTGTGCTGCAGATGCTGTCGCAGCGTCTGGC